>NZ_JBNUPL010000011.1:0-59078 GCF_050409445.1 Facklamia sp. P13055 | reverse complement strand
TATACCATTCAATTAACCGTTTAAATACAAACTCCAACTTTTGAGGTTCACATCATTAAAATACTTAAGCATAGTTTTTAATTCTGATTCAAACACGAACATTAAGATAATTAAGCCTTTGTTTGTTTGAATCGAGGTTTATTAAGCACTTTTAATGTGCTACTATGCTTTTGAGGAGGCGATGAAATGGTATCGGTTGGAGTCATTATGGGGTCAAAATCAGACTGGCCTACAATGAAAATAGCCACAGAAGTGCTAACTGAATTTGGAATCGAATTTGAAAAGAAAGTTGTGTCAGCACATCGTATGCCTGATGAAATGTTTGCTTATGCTAAAGATGCTCACAAGCGAGGTCTACAAGTTATTATAGCAGGTGCAGGGGGAGCTGCTCATCTACCGGGAATGGTTGCAAGTCAAACTACCTTGCCGGTTATCGGTGTGCCTATTAAGAGCTCTACTTTAAATGGATTGGACTCATTACTATCCATTGTTCAAATGCCAGGTGGTGTTCCGGTAGCAACAACAGCTATTGGTAAGGCAGGGGCAAAAAATGCGGGCCTATTAGCTATCCGAATTTTAAGTCTACAAGATACTTCTTTAGTGCAGAAATTAGAGCAATATCACCGACAGATGCGTCAAATGTCCATAGAAAGTGGGCAAGAACTTGAATAATTACATTAAACCTGGTTCTACTATCGGCATTATCGGCGGCGGACAACTGGGCAAAATGTTGTCCCAATCTGCAAAGCGGATGGGATATCGCGTAGGAATTTTTGATCCAGGACAAAATTGTTCAGCCTCTCAAGTTGCTGACTTTCATTGTCAAGCAGCTTTCGATGATCAAAAAAGTCTAGCTGAATTCGCCCATCAAGTCGATGTATTAACTTTTGAATTTGAGAATATTTCTTTGGAGTCGCTTAATAGAATTGTAGAAGAGGGAGCATATCTTCCTCAAGGTTCTTCAATTTTAAGACTTACTCAAGATCGTTTAACAGAAAAAGAGTTTTTAAGAACTAGTGGTGTACCCGTTGCAGATTATTATCCAGTTAGTAGTTATGAAGAACTTAAGCAAGGTCTTGAGCAATTAGATTACCCAGCCGTCTTGAAGACAAGACGCTTTGGTTATGATGGTAAAGGACAAATCATGTTAAAGAGCGAAGACGATATAGAAGAAGCCAAACAGCTTATTGACTCAGCTCCTTGTATATTAGAAGCTTTTGTTCCTTTCGATATGGAGTTATCCCATATGGTCGTAAGGAATAAACAAGGTCAAACGCGTATTTTTCCTTTGTCTGAAAATATTCACTATAATCATATTCTTCATCAGTCGATTGTACCCGCTCGTGTTTGTGAAGCAGTGGCCAATCAAGCCTTTAAGCTGGCAAAAACGATTGCCCATAAACTGAACTTAATTGGAATTGTTTGTATTGAAATGTTTCTAGCCGACAATAAAATTCTAGTGAATGAATTGGCACCTCGACCACATAATTCAGGTCACTATACCATTGAAGCATGTCAGTATTCACAATTTGATTTACATATTCGCTCAATTTGCGGTATGACACTTCCACAAAATAAACTATTATCTCCTGTTGTAATGACAAATATTTTAGGACAAGATCAAGAGATGGTGATTGACCAATGGCCAAATCATCCCGATTGGCACCTCCATCTATATAGTAAGGGGGAAGCGCGTCAAGATCGTAAGATGGGACACATCACTCAGCTTGCTCAAAATCCTGAGAGTATTTTAAAAACATTAAAAAAGATTGACAATTGGTCTTATAAATCATAAAAATCTAAAATTTAAGGAGTTGTTCTTATGTATAAAGTAGAGGTATTCGTAACTTATAAGGAATCAATTTTAGACCCTCAAGGTGAAGCAATTAAAGGTTCTGTTCATCGTATGGGAGTTAACCAGGTTAAAGAAATTCGTCAAGGAAAATACTTTGAATTAAAAATTGAAAAAGGACAAGAAAAAATTGAGACTTTAGTTGAGGAAATCTGTGATAAAATTTTAGCTAATCCGGTAATGGAATCTTATCGTTACACAATTACGGAGGTGGAATAGGATGAAGTTTGCAGTCATTCAATTCCCAGGCTCTAACTGTGATTTAGATGCCTTTCATGCTATCAAAGATGTCATGGGGCAAGAAGTAGAATATGTTAGTCATAAGGCTGATTCCTTAGAAGGTTTTGATGCAGTCCTAGTACCTGGCGGGTTCTCATTTGGTGATTATTTACGCTGTGGTGCGATTGCTTCTCATTCTAACGTGATGCAAGCTGTTAAAGCGTTTGCTAATGAAGGCAAATTAGTCATTGGTATCTGTAATGGGTTTCAAATATTAACAGAAGCAGGACTTCTGCCAGGTGCTTTGATTCGTAACACTTCTTTAAAATTTGTGTCAAAAAAACAGCCTCTAGAGGTTGTAAATGCAGGTTCTGCCTTTACAAATGCCTATGAAGAAGGACAGATTATTACCGTTCCAATCGCTCATGGTGAGGGGAATTATGTCGTTTCAGAAGATGAACTTAAATTATTAGAAGAAAACAACCAAATTCTTTTCCGTTATGCAGGAGAAAACCCGAATGGCTCGATTGCAAATATTGCTGGGATTTCTAATAAAGAAGGCAATGTGATGGCCATGATGCCACACCCAGAACGGGCAGTTGAAGAAATAATTAATGGTACAGATGGTATTGGAGTCTTTCAATCAATGATTAATCACTATCAAACAAAGGCGGTGCAACATGGCTAAATTAAAGGAACTTTCTCCTCAAGAAGTAGAAACAAGTAAAATTTACCGTGATTGGGGATTAAAGGATGAAGAATACTTACATATCAAAGAAGATATTTTAGGACGTCAACCAAATTTTACTGAAACAGGCCTTTATGCCGTGATGTGGTCTGAACACTGTTCTTATAAAAACTCTAAGCAAGTACTTAAGAAGTTTCCAATAGATGGTCCACAAGTTCTTCAAGGACCCGGTGAAGGGGCAGGTATTGTCGATATTGGTGACCAACAAGCTGTTGTTTTTAAGGCTGAGAGTCATAATCACCCGTCTGCTATTGAACCTTATGAAGGAGCAGCAACTGGTGTCGGCGGTATCTTAAGAGATATCTTCTCTATGGGAGCTCGTCCCATCGCATCATTGAACTCCTTACGATTTGGGGAGTTAGATAATGACCGTATGCGCTATTTATTCGAAGAAGTAGTCGCCGGAATTGCTGGATATGGAAATTCAATCGGGATTCCAACAGTAGGCGGTGAAATTGCTTTTGATGATTGTTATAAAGGAAACCCTTTAGTAAATGCGATGTCTGTAGGTCTAATTGACCATGCAGATATGCAAGTAGGTCAAGCCCAAGGAATTGGAAACTCTATTGTTTACGTAGGAGCAAAGACAGGGCGCGATGGTATTCATGGAGCAACTTTTGCTTCAGTAGAATTTGACGATGAAGTGGAATCTGAACGCTCAGCTATTCAAGTAGGAGATCCATTTATGGAAAAACTCCTGATGGAAGCCTGTTTAGAAGTTATCTACAACCATAAAGAAGCTTTAGTGGGTATTCAAGATATGGGTGCGGCTGGTTTAGTTTCTTCGTCTTCAGAAATGGCTGAAAAAGCTGGCACAGGTGTAACTTTAAACCTTGACCTAGTTCCTCAAAGAGAAACGGGCATGATTCCTTATGAAATGATGCTTTCTGAATCGCAAGAACGGATGCTTTTATGTGTCAAGCGTGGTATGGAAGAAGAAATTATCAATGTCTTTAAAGAATATGATCTAGACGCTGTAGTGATTGGTGAAGTTACTGGGGATGGTCAATACCGCTTGATGCATCAAGGTAAAGAAGTAGCCAACTTACCAGTTAATTCGCTAGGAGATGGACCGGTGTATAACAATCAAGGTCAAGTACCAGAGCGTATTCGTGAATGGGCAGATAAGGGACAATTCCAACCACAAATTGATAATGCGACCCAAACATTAAAAGATATCTTACAACAGCCAACAGTCGCTTCTAAAAAAGTAGCTTACGATACTTTCGACTCGCAAGTTCGAACCTCTACTTTAGTCTGGCCAGGCTCAGACGCAGCAGTGGTTAGAATTCGTGGCACTAAAAAAGCGATTGCTATGACTGCTGATTATAATTCACGTTACATCTATCTCAATCCGGAAATTGGTAGCCAAATGGCTGTAGCAGAAGCAGCTAGAAATATCGTAGCTTCAGGTGGAAAACCTTTAGCAATTACTGACTGTTTAAACTTTGGAAGCCCAGAAAAGCCAGAAGTCTTTTATGAATTAGATAAATCAGCTGATGGTATTGCAGCAGCCTGCCGTCAATTAGATACACCAGTTATTTCTGGTAACGTATCACTTTATAATGAGACAAATGGTCAAGCAATCTATCCTTCTCCAATGATTGGTATGGTTGGACTAATAAAAGATATCGAAAAAGTAACTACTCAATTCTTTAAAGCAGCTGGAGATGCTATTTACATGATTGGTCATACGACAGATGCCTTTAATGGATCTGAATTACAAAAAATGATGCTAGGTAAGATCGAAGGTCCTTTATTTGACTATGATTTAGCAGCTGAAAAGGCCAACCAGGAGACTGTTGCCGCGGCTATCCAAAAAGGATATCTTGCTTCTGCGCATGACCTTTCTGAAGGTGGATTAGCTGTTGCTTTAGCGGAATCAGCATTTAATACGGACTTAGGTCTAGAAGTAAAAGTGGACCTACCAGCTAGTCATTTATTCGCAGAGAACGGTTCACGCTTTATTGTTTCTGTAAGAGCTGATCAAAAAGCAGCGTTTGAAGCTGAATTTAAAGACCAATTCACTTTAATCGGTCAAGTAACCGATAAAGATCGAATTCGAATTCAAGCCAAAGACCAATTTATTGATGCCAAACGCTCAGACTTGCAACAACTATGGGAGGAAGCTATACCATGTCTTTTAAGAGGGAAGTAATCCGAGGCCAAGAAGTCGTCTCTACTGAAATCACCGATGATATATTCGATTTACCCTATGAAGAATGTGGTCTAATAGGTTTATGGAATCAAAAAGATGCCGCATTTGATGCTTACTATGGTCTACATGCCCTTCAACATCGTGGTCAAGAAGGGGCGGGAATTGCTGTCCTTAATGGCGATGAAATGCTAGCTCATCGTGACTTTGGTTTAGTGAATCAAGTTTTTAATCGCCGTCAAAAATTAGAAGAATTACCTGGAGATGCTGCCTTAGGTCATGTACGTTATGCAACTGCCGGTCTTAATGATATTAATAATATCCAACCCCTTGTCTTTCATTTCAATGATGGACCGGTTGCCATGGCTCATAACGGAAACTTAGTCAATGCTCACACTTTAAAAGTGGAACTTGAGAAAAAAGGCTCTATTTTTAATACCACTTCTGATAGTGAAGTAATTATGCATTTGATTCGTCGCTCTCAAAAAGAAAGCTTCATTGAAAAGTTAAAAGAATCTTTAAAGCAAGTGGTAGGAGGCTTTACTTATCTGTTCCTTACTGAAGAAGAATTAATTGGAGTGTGTGATCCCAATGGGTTTAGACCGTTGATTGTAGGAAGAATGCCTAATGGTGGGTATGTAATGGCTTCTGAGTCGTGCGCTTTAGACCAAATTGGTGCTTCTTATCTATTTGATGTGGAACCAGGTCAAGTGGTTTCCATTAATAATGAAGGTATCCAAAAAGAATATTATACAGAAAGCCGTCAACAAGCTATTTGCTCGATGGAGTTTATCTATTTTGCTCGACCGGATTCGAACATACATGGTATCAACGTACATACAGCTCGCAAGAATTCAGGAAAAAAACTAGCCCAAGAACAGCCGGTCGAAGCTGATATTGTAATTGGTGTTCCCAATTCATCACTTTCGGCTGCCTCAGGTTATGCAGAGGAAGCTGGTATTCCTTATGAAATGGGTCTTATTAAGAACCAGTATATTGCACGAACTTTTATCCAACCAACCCAAGAACTAAGAGAGCGGGGTGTAAGGATGAAGCTTTCAGCAGTCCGCAAAGTTGTCGAAGGAAAACGTATTGTGATGGTAGATGATTCCATCGTTCGAGGGACAACGTCTAAAAGAATTGTTGGCTTATTAAAAGCCGCAGGTGCTAAGGAAGTTCATGTACGCATTGCGTCACCCGCACTTAAACATCCTTGTTTTTACGGTATTGATATTTCGAATACGCGCGATTTAATTGCGGCCAACCATACACTAAAAGAAATTGAAAAGATTATCGATGCTGATTCATTAGCCTATCTCAGTGAAGAGGGTTTAGTTTCGGCTATTGACCTTCAATCAGATGCTCCTTATAAAGGATTATGTATGGCATACTTTAATGGAGATTATCCGACAGCTCTACATGATTTTGAAAAAGAATATCTTGCAGAATTAGAACGCATTGTTGAAGATTAATGATTAGGAGGAAATAAGTTGACGAAGGAAAATGCTTATAGTCGTGCAGGAGTAGACGTGCACGCTGGATATGAAGCGGTTAAAAGAATGAAAAAGCATGTCGAAAGAACCATACGTCCTGAAGTGTTAACTCATTTAGGTGGCTTTGGTGGAGCGTTTGATCTTTCAAAATTTTCATATCAAGAACCGGTTTTAGTAAGTGGAACAGACGGGGTCGGTACCAAATTAATGGTCGCTATTCAAGCAGGAAAATACGATACAATTGGTATCGATTGTGTAGCCATGTGCGTCAACGATGTGGTGGCTCAGGGTGCAGAACCTTTATTTTTCCTTGACTACATTGCGGTGGGTAAAAATGATCCGCAAGTAGTCGAGCAAATAGTAGCAGGGGTTGCTGAAGGTTGTGTTCAAGCAGGAGCCGCTTTAGTGGGTGGAGAAACAGCTGAAATGCCTGGTATGTATGATGAGAAAGATTTTGATGTGGCAGGATTTACTGTCGGAATAGCCGAGAAAAAAGAATTGCTTACGGGTAATCAGGTCAAGGCAGGAGATGTTCTAATTGGTTTAGCTTCATCAGGCATTCATTCCAATGGTTTCTCTTTAGTCCGTGACATCTTCTTCAATCAACATGATTATCAATTATCGGAGCCAGTTTTAGAAGGCGCTGACCAAAGCTTAGCTGAAGCTTTATTAGTTCCAACAAAAATCTATGTCAAAACGGTCATGCCATTGGTTAAGGCCGGTTTAATTAACGGAATAGCCCATATTACAGGTGGAGGGTTTGTCGAAAACTTACCACGGATGATGCAAGAGGATTTAGCTTGTGAGATTAATTTAGGCTCTTGGCCAGTGTTACCAATCTTTAATCAAATGCAAGCTTTAGGAAAAATTGAATCCTTAGAAATGTATGAAATTTTTAACATGGGGATTGGTATGGTCCTAGCAGTAGATGTTGAAAAAGTAGTGGAAGTAAAACAAAGATTAGACCAACTTGGAGAAAACGCCTATGAAATTGGTCAAGTGGTTGAGAAAAGAGATAAAGAAGTTATTTTCAACTAGTAAGGAGGGGAAGGATGAAAGTTGCAGTATTTGCATCAGGGTCAGGTTCTAATTTTCAGGCTTTAGTGGAATCATGCCAGGATCGACCTGACATTGAATTTGTCTTATTATTTTCAGACTATCATCAAGCTTATGCATTGGAAAGAGCAAACAAATTGGGCATAACTACTTTAGTGGCCAGTCCAAAAGACTTTAATACTCGAGAAGACTATGAAAATTTTCTATTAATACAAATGCAGGATTATCAGATTGATTACATTCTATTAGCAGGTTACATGCGTGTCATTGGTCCACCTTTATTAGAAGCTTATCCTGATCGAATACTCAATATTCATCCTTCACTACTTCCTGCTTTTCCTGGTCGGCACGGCATCGCTGATGCCTACCGAGCTGGGGTTAAAGAAACAGGAGTGACTGTTCATTTAGTGGACCAAGGAATCGATACAGGCAGAATTTTAGGTCAGAAGAAAGTTTTGATTGAAGAAGGCGAAAAATTAGTGGATCTTGAGGAAAAAATCCATCAAGTAGAACATCAATTATATCCTCAAGTTGTAAAAGAATTTCTTAAAGGAGTGGAGTAAATTGTCACGTGCATTAATAAGTGTTTCGGATAAAACAGGTCTGCTACCAATGGCGAAAGCCTTAATTGCTCAAGGAGTTGAGATTATCTCAACAGGAGGGACCAAACGTTTTCTTGATGAAGCTGGACTTAAGACAACGGCTGTTGAGGAAGTGACTAATTTTCCTGAAATGATGGATGGCAGAGTGAAGACCTTGCATCCAAAAATTCACGGAGCTTTACTGGCTTTAAGAGATAATAAAGACCATCAACTAGCGGTTAAGAATCACGAAATTGAGTACATCGATTTTGTTATTGTTAATCTTTATCCATTTAAGCAAACAATTAAAAAAGCAGAAGTGACTTTAGCAGAAGCAATTGAACAGATTGATATTGGAGGACCGAGTATGATCCGTTCTGCAGCTAAAAATTATCAATCTGTCACCGTTGTTGTAGATCCAAGAGACTATGCTGTTGTCATTGAAGAATTAGAAAGTCAAGGTCAGACTAAGGCTGTTACTCGTCAACAATTGGCTCAAAAAGTGTTTGCTCACACGGCAGCTTATGATGCTTTGATTGCCAGTTATTTGGCTAATCAAATTGCTGAAGTGGAAGAAGAAGGTCAAATTGCACCAGTTGAATCACTTACCTTAACTTATGATCGGATGTATGATTTAAGATATGGTGAGAATGCTCATCAAAAAGCAGCTGTCTACCAAAAACCAATCACATCTTCTTATGCTATTACTCATGCCAAAGTTTTAAATGGTAAGCCTTTATCTTATAATAATCTACGCGATGCAGATGCCGCTATCAAAATGATCCGCGAATTTCCAGATCAAGCATGTGCAGTGGCAGTTAAACACATGAATCCTTGTGGTATAGCGGTTGCTGAAACAATAGAGATAGCTTTTAATCGATGCCGTCAAGCAGATCCAATTTCTATTTTTGGAGGCATTGTGGTTGTGAATCGGACCTTAACAATTAAATTAGCTGAAACGCTTCATTCCATGTTTCTTGATGTTATTATTGCGCCTTCTTTTGAAGAGGGAGCTTTAGAAATCCTCAAGCAAAAAGTGAATGTGCGTGTACTTCAATTAGACATGGATGACCTTTCAATGGATGCTGAAGAAATAACTTCGATAAGTGGAGGACTTTTAGTTCAAGAAGCTGATAGTTTAGTAGAAGATTCTGAACAATGGCAGCAAATGGGGACAGTTTCAATTTCTAATGAAAAAAGAGCGGCTTTATCATTTGCCTGGAGAGTGGTTAAGCATGTTAAATCAAATGCCATTGTTGTGGCTGATGGTCAGCAGACTTATGGTGTAGGTGCAGGTCAGACTAACCGTGTAGGAGCTGCTAAAATTGCTTTGGATCATGCTAAAGAATTAGGTGCCGACTTTTCTAAGATGGTATTAGCTTCAGATGCCTTTATACCAATGACAGATACAATTGAGTTAGCCCATCAATATGGTGTTCAGGCAATTGTGCAACCAGGTGGTTCCATTGGTGATAAGGAAGTAATTGCCAAAGCCGATGAATACGGTATTGCTATGTTAGCGACCAAAGTCCGTCATTTCCGTCATTAAGAGAAAGAGGTAATCATGAAATTATTAGTTATTGGTAGTGGAGGACGCGAACATGCGATTGCCTATCATTTGTTAAAAAGTCCCCTAGTCGAATCGGTTTTTTGTGCTCCTGGCAATCCAGGTATGAAAGTAGATGGCATAAATTGTGTAGACATCGCTGAGAATGCTTTTGAAGACTTAATCAATTTTGCCAAACAAGAACAAATTGATTGGACTTTTGTAGGTCCGGAAGGTCCTTTATTTGAAGGAATTGTTGACCATTTTACCCAAGCAGGTCAAATTGCTTTTGGGCCAAGTAAAGCTGCTGCTCAAATCGAAGGTTCTAAATTGTTTGCCAAAAAATTAATGCAAAAATATAAGATTCCAACTGCCCAGTATGCTAGTTTTACTGAGCAAGAGGCTGCACTCGCTTATTTGAATAACCAGTCGACTCCGATTGTAGTTAAAGTCGATGGGCCAGCTGCAGGTAAAGGAGTTACCGTTGCTTTAAGTAAAGAAGAGGCAGAGAATGCGATTAAATTAGCTTTTGAAAAAGATCCAGCAAAGCAAAGAATCGTAATTGAAGAATGTTTGCTTGGACCAGAGTTTTCAATCTTTTCAATGGTTTATAAAGGTAAAGTTTGCCACTCTTTGCCAGCTAGAGATCATAAACGTTTATTAGATGGTAATCTGGGGCCTAATACAGGCGGTATGGGAGCATTTGCCCCCGTTGAAGATATCTCAGAAGAACTATATCAAGAAACCCTTCGAACGATTGTAGAGCCTACTTTAGTGGCTATGGATAAAGAGGGGACTCCTTTTAATGGTGTTTTATACACAGGGCTAATGAACACAGCTGAAGGACCAAAAGTGATTGAGTTTAACGCACGTTTCGGTGATCCAGAAACCCAGGTCGTCTTGCCTTTATTGAAAACAGATTTTGCAGAATTGATCAATGACTTGCTGCATGGTCGTGAGACCCAAGTGGAGTGGAGGGAAGAAAAAGCATGCATGGGAGTTATCTTAGCGGCTGAAGGTTACCCACAAAATCCTACACGTGGGATTGAGTTTTCATTAAAGTCTTCTATGGATGAGACTATGAAAATCTACTATGCAGGAATTTCTTCTTACCGCCCACTTGTTTCTAGCGGGGGAAGAATTGCCATGGTTACTTGTTTAGCTGACACAAAGCAATTAGCACAAGACAAAATTTATGAGTATCTATCAAAACAAGCACTCGATCAAATTTATTACCGTAAAGACATAGGGGTCAACTTGCTTAAGCCATAGCATTCCTTTAGAATGAAAATATCGGTTTTCAATCGATTTTCATTTTAAGGATATAAATTAGGAGGTTGGCTATGGACTTTATTTCAGATATCGTCACACAATTCCGAACGGAAATTGATATTATTCAGCTATCACAAGATATTTTGATTAGCTTATTTAAAATCATTTTCTCAGTCATTCTACTTTACACTTTAAAAAAAGTTTTAATTAAAATGATTGAGAGTTACTTTCTGGGTAAAAGGTCTTCACGTATTCGCTTTGCTAAAAAAGCACGCAATCATACAATTAGTCGTTTATTGACTAACTTGGTTCAATATCTTTTTTATTTCTTTTTAGCCTATACGGTCTTAAGTATCATGGGTGTTCCAGTTGGTACTTTAGTAGCTGGGGCTGGAATTGTCAGTTTAGCCATTGGTTTGGGTGCTAAAGATTTAGTCTCAGATGTTGTTAATGGTTTCTTCATTCTCTTGGAACACCAATTTGATGTTGGGGATGCGGTAGATATTAATGGCTACAGTGGAACCGTTTATTCCATTGGTTTAAGAAATACGGTCGTCCGTGATTACAATGGAATTCATCATTTCATTCCCAACGGCAGTATTACTCAAATGTCCAATCTCTCACTCAATAGTATCCGTGTGGATATTGATTTGTTCATTTATCCTGAACAAAATATAGATCAGCTTGAAGCTCGGCTTCAAGAAATCTATTTAAAAGTGCCACAAGATGATCAGTTGATTTTACGTGCTCCAGAATTTTTAGGAGTCTTTCGTGACTCACAAGGACGTTTGATTTATAAAATAAGGATATGGTCCAAGAGTGTTGATGACATGTTAGTCGTTCAAGCTAGATACTATAAAGCTTTTATCCAAGGCTTATCTGAAGCTAAGGTGAAATTAGCCATGGGTAATCAAGAGCGAGTTCAAGTAGCATTAAATGAAGAACAGTTCATGGAAGCAGAATAAATAATAGCCAAATAAAAAGCTGACCTCATTTGAGGTTAGCTTTTTATGTATAAACCTAATATTTAAGCTTTGTTAACTGAAGCATCGTAAATACCATCGATGGCTTCTTTAATAGTTTGATTGAACTCTTCATCACTTTGACTGGCTCTTAAATCTTGTGAAAGAGCACGGGAGAATGAAGCGATGCAGTTAGGTGTTTTCTTCAAGCGGGCATTAGCTTCCTCGGTAGGATATCCACCTGATAAAGCAACGACTCTTACCATATTTGGATGGTTGGCAATTTCTTCATAGGTAGAAGGCTTAGTAGGGATAGTAATTTTAAGCATCACTAATTCATTTTCTTCCAATTTGTTTAAGTGAGCCAGAATCTCTTCAGCTAATTTTGCTTCGATCTTTTCTTTATCTTCTGCATGAATATTTACTTCAGGTTCGATAATTGGAACGAGTCCTGCAGCAATAATTTGTTTAGCAATTTCAAATTGTTGATCAACAACTGCTTTGATTCCGACTTCAGAATATGAATTAATAGTAGAACGCATTTTTGTTCCAAAAATATGACGCTCATTAGCTCTTTCTAACAATTCATCAAGAAGGGTGATAGGTTTCATTAGTTGAACACCATCTGCTTCTTCCATGAGTCCTAAGTCCACTTTAAGGAAAGGAACTACTTTTTTCTCTTCCCAAAGATAGTCAGCTGTTTTTTTGCCTTCAACTTCACGATCGATTGTTTGTTCAAATAAAATAGCGCCTAAGATTTTTTCGTTGCTAAAAGAAGGGGCAGTCATGATACGTCTACGCATTTCATGAACTTTATCAAACATTTCATCTTCATTTGAATATTCGTCCTCGTTTACTCCGTATGCCTTTAAAGCTTTTGGTGTGGATCCACCAGATTGATCAAGCGCAGCGATAAAACCTTTGCCGTTTTTAATTTGTTCAAATTGTTGTGAATTCATTCCATTACTCCTTTACGTTTACTATGCTTATGATAGCTTTAAATCTTAAAATATGCAATCTATTTCATTTTAATCGATAAGGTAAGTGCCTTCTTCAGTCATCACCATATCAACTTGTTTGTCATGGTCTTCTGTAGGAATGTCATCGTATTGTAATTGGGCATAATAAGGTAGAACTAAATAGGCATTTTTAGCTCTAAGTAAGTAACGATCATAGTAGCCTCCGCCATAACCAAGGCGTTCGCCACGGTTATTGCAAGTTACGCATGGCATAATGATAAGGTCGATGTCTTCTGGTTCAAGTCTTTGACTGATTTTTTCTGGCTCTAAGATTCCAAAAGCGGATCTTTCTAGAGGAGAATTTTCTTTATATACTAAGGCTTCCATGACACGACCAGGGAAAACTCGAGGAATACCCACTGTTTTTCCGTCTTTCCATGCTCTTTGAATGATGGGATGAGTGTTCATTTCTTCATCAGTAGAATAATAAACCATCATCTTTTTTGCTTTTTTATATTCATCCAGTTGGAAAAGCTGTTGATAAATTTTTTCTTCGGCAAAGCGACGATATTCACTTGTAAGTTGGGCTCTTTTTGCAAAAATTTCTTTTCTTAATTCTGTCTTACTCTTCATTTTGAACCTCCTAATAAAATGCTTATTATAATTATACCATTAGTTTATAAAAGATAAATCAACTGCTTTTTACTTGTATACTTTTAAATTACAATGATAATAAAAGAAAGAGGTGTTTTTATGTATCAATTAGCTGATTTAAAAGAAATCGCAGCCGATTGGACAGCTTGTTTAGACAAGGTAGAACAATCGCTTGTCCTGAATCAATTAAACAATTATTTAAACCAGGAAGAGGCTGTCATATATCCACCAGCAGTAGAAGTTTTTAAAGCTTTAGAGCTGTGTCCATATTTTGATACTAAGGTAGTTATTATTGGACAAGATCCTTACCATGGTCCTAACCAAGCCAACGGCTTGGCTTTTTCAGTGAATGAGGGCCAGTCAGTGCCTCCTTCTTTGAAAAATATTTTTAAAGAATTATCAGATGATCTCAAAGTCCCTATCCGAAAAGAAACAGACCTGTCAGACTGGGCGAGACAAGGAGTGCTGTTATTAAATCGCGTGTTAACCGTCAGAGCAGGTGAAGCGAACTCTCACCAAGGAATCGGATGGGAATTCGTCACCAACCAAATCATTCAATGCCTTAATCATCATCCAAACTCTCTTATATTTATTCTCTGGGGTAAAAAAGCACAATCACTTGAAAAGTTGATAGATCGTTCCAAGCATCGAGTGATCAAGTCCAGTCACCCGAGCCCCCTAGCAGCCTATCGTGGCTTTTTTGGATCCAAGCCTTTTTCGAAAGCCAATTCCTTTTTAATTGAAAAAGGCTATCAGCCTATCAAGTGGGCACCTTAGCTAAAACTATAACTAGGTGAAAAAAGTAAGCGTAATCCAAGCAATCAAATTATTGATAAAATGAAAACTCATGGATGCCGCTACATTGGCTTGATACTTCCAATAAAAATAAGTGAGACCTAAAGTCAACGGAAGATAGATGACAGCATCTGCTAAAGTAGCCATGTGCGCTCCTGTAAATAGTAAAATCGATAAGATTGTCATTGACCATTTGAACGATTTGCCTTTGTGGACTGAGGGACCGATGATGGCTTGACGAAAGATTAGTTCTTCCACAAAAGGAGCAAAAATAACTAACATAAAGAAAGTAAAATAACTAGGAACGTTCCCAATTAAATCTTGGATGGCTTGTTGATTAGCCCCCATACCCTCCAAGTCTATATAAGGCTCAATTAGACTAAGTAGGATAATACGTACAATGCCAATAATTAAGAAGCAAAGGATAGTTTTACCTAAAAGACTCTTCCAACTAGTTTGCTGGAGTAATCGCTGCCATTGATCCATTGTATATTTTCCATACAAGTACCAAGCAACAAAGCAAATAATTAGCATACTGACTAGTAAAACCCATGGTATCGACTCTTCTGCCACACCTAAGGCAAGAGCAATAGCGGGGGTGATAAGATAGAAAAGGATATAAGTAAAAAGTAATTTCCAAGCTCTATTTTTCATAATAACCTCCTAAAATTTTGATAATATTATTATATCTTATCCTACTAAAAAGACTAGTCTATCTAATGCTGAATGATTTTGATATTTTTCAAGATAAGTTGCTTGTATGCTATAATAAGTTGATTGTAAAAAAGGGGTAGAGACTATGAAAGAACTAAGTATACAAAATCTATCAAAATCATATGGTGTGAAGCAATTGATCGACCAAGTCGATTTTTCAATCCGAACAGGTGATCGAGTGGGGCTTATTGGACCGAATGGAACTGGAAAATCTTCTTTTTTAAGAGTAATTGCAGGAATCGATAGTTATGATAATGGTCAAATTAAAGCCCCTAATCAATACGAAATTGCCTATCTGGAGCAAAACCCTCGTTTAGATCCAGATAAAACCATCCTAGAAACGGTTTATGATTCAAAAGCAGCGGATATTCAATTGTTATTAACTTATGAAAAATGTCGCATGGAGTTAGAGGCTGACCCAACCAATCATTTCTTACAAGATCAATTCACCAAATTATCAGATGAAATGACCTTGAAATCTGCTTGGGAAGTTGAGATATCGGCTAAGTCTATTCTGACCCAATTAAAAATCTATAATCTAAATAAAAGGGTTGGAGAATGTTCAGGGGGCCAGCAAAAACGGATTGGGATCGCTCAAGTCTTAATTGCTGAACCGGATCTTTTAATTTTAGATGAGCCGACCAATCATTTAGACGTAGAGTCAATCCAATGGTTGGAAAAATATTTAGCTTCTTACAAAGGTGCTTTATTACTAGTCACTCATGATCGCTACTTCTTAGAACGCTCGGTCAATAAAATTATTGAATTACAATATGGACGCATTACTGAGTTTGAAGGCAATTATCAGACTTATTTAACTAAAAAGGCTGAATTGATCGAAATGCAAGCCAAACAAGCCCAAAAACAAGATCGGCTCTACTTACAAGAACTCGCCTGGATGCGTCAAGGCGCTCAGGCCAGATCAACCAAACAACAAGCTAGGATTGATCGCTTTAACCAATTGAAGGATTCGATCGGCCTAAGAGACCAATCTCAAGATGCTATTGATTTTAATTTTTCACAACAGCGGATGGGTAATCAAATTATTGAATTAGAAGACCTTACAGTCGAAATTGCTGATAAGATTATCATTAACGGTCTAACTAAGACATTTGTTAAGGGCGATCGTTTGGGAGTTGTGGGTCCTAACGGAGTGGGGAAATCAACTTTCTTAAATTGCTTGGCAGGCTTGCATCCACTTAAAAAGGGTATATGTCGGTTAGGACAAACAGTCAATATCGCTTATTATCGTCAATTAGATGAAGATTTGCCACAAGCTATGCGTATCTTAAGCTATTTAACCCAAGTAGCGGATCAGTTCAAACGTCCAGACGGTTCAAGAGTTTCGGCTGCGCAAATGTTAGAGCGTTTCAATTTTCCCAAAGAGAGTCATGGTTCACTGATACAGTCACTTTCTGGTGGAGAAAAAAGAAGACTTTACTTATTAACCCTCTTAATCCAAGAACCCAATGTTCTTTTATTGGATGAGCCAACCAATGACTTAGATATTGAGACTTTAAATACTTTAGAAGACTATATAGAATCTTTTGAAGGCGTAGTGATTATTGTTTCTCATGATCGTTATTTTTTAGATAAGACAGTCGATCAATTACTGGTCTTAAAAGGAGAAGGGAAGTTTGACTTATACTGGGGAAGCTTTTCAGAATACTTAGAAACTAAGGATAATCATATTGAGAATGAAGCAAAACCAAGTAAGCAAGCCAACAAAGAAAACGCTCAAAAGTCTCAATTAAATAAAAAAAAGCGAATGACCTATCATGAAAAACAAGAATGGCAAGGTCTTGAAGAACGGATAGTCGAGTTAGAAAGCCAAATAGAGCAAAAGCAAAAACTGATGGAAGAACATTCAGAAGATGCTGGTAAGCTAATGGATCTTCATACTGAAATTGAGTTTCTAGAAGCTAACTTACTAGAACTTTATGAACGCTATGACTATTTAAGTGATTTGGACCAATAGGAGGTAGACGGATGAAACAATATCAAGAACTGATCAGTCATATTCTAGACCATGGTGACAAAAAGTCCGATCGCACAGGAACTGGTACGCTATCAACTTTCGGTTATCAAATGCGATTTGATCTCAGTAAAGACTTTCCTCTTTTGACTACTAAACGGGTGCCTTTTGGTCTAGTTAAATCGGAATTAATGTGGTTTTTAAAGGGGGATACCAATATTAAATATTTATTAATCCATAACAATCATATTTGGGATGAATGGGCCTTTGAAAACTATACGCAATCAGCTGACTACAAAGGAGTGGACATGACTGATTTTGGTCGACGTATCCTAGAAGATAAAGAATTTGCAGAAAACTACCAGATGGAGATGTCTAGTTTTCAAGCTAATATTATAGCTAGCAATCAGTTTGCGGCTAAGCATGGTGACTTAGGTCCTATCTATGGCAAACAATGGCGATCTTGGGAGGCGAATGGTGAAACCATTGATCAAATTCAGCAGGTCATTGAATCTCTTAAAGATAATCCAGATTCTAGAAGGCATATCGTAACGGCATGGAACCCTGCAGCTATTGATAAAGCGGTCTTACCACCTTGTCATTGCTTCTTTCAATTCTATGTTAGTAAAGGCCGTTTATCCTGTCAGCTTTATCAACGCTCAGCAGATGTGTTCTTAGGCGTTCCTTTTAATATTGCTTCTTATGCTTTATTAACCCATTTAATCGCCAAAGAAACTCATTTACAGCCGGGTGAATTTGTTCATGTTTTAGGGGATGCCCATTTGTATTTAACCCATTTAAAGGCAGCACGGACACTTTTAGAGCGTTCTCCACGTTCGCTTCCCCAGCTTAACATTTCAGATTTTCAATCCATCGATCAATTGAATTTGAATCAGATTCAGATTGAAAACTACCATCCACATCCAACAATTAAAGCAGCTATCTCAGTTTAGTAAATAGGAGGAGAAATGATGATTACATATGTTTATGCCCAAGATTTAAAAGGCGCAATTGGTTATCAAAAGGACTTACCATGGCATTTACCTAACGACCTCAATTTTTTTAAAGAAGTTACCATGGGACATACTATGTTGATGGGGAGAACGACTTTCGAATCAATGGACCGTAGAGTTTTACCAGGTCGCAAGACGGTTGTATTAACCAGTCAAGAAGATTATGGTCAAGATATTGCACAGCTGAACTTGGTACATAGTGTAGAAGATGTCTTAGAGCTAGCAAAAGATCAAGAATTAATGGTTATTGGAGGAGCAGGTGTTTTCAAAACTTTGATGGACCACGTCGATAAGATTGTGCGTACCGTCATCGAAGGAGAGTTTCCTGCAGATACCTATATGGCGGATATTGATCAAGAAAAGTTCCGTTTGGATAAGCTGGTTGAAGTTCCTGCAGATGCAGATAATGAATACCCTCATCGTTTTGAGTGGTGGGTGAGAAAATAAATGACTGATTTTACCACTTTTAAAGCAATTGGCTGCATTGGTTGTGGCAATATGGGATCAGCGATTATAAAGTCTCTTTCGACTAACTTTTCCAATTTAGACTTTTACTTATATGATAAAGACAATTATAAAAGTCAAAGCTTGGCTAAGGACTGTGGTGAGAGTGTTGAAGCAGTAAATAGTCTTGAAAAACTTTTAGCTTCTGCTCAAATCTTTTTTATCGGAGTCAAACCGAAAGACTTAAATATCTTGTTGGACTCCCTTAATTCTATTGAATTACTTGATTCTAAATTATGGATATCGATGGTAGTGGGTAGGTCATTAAGTAGTATTCAAAAGCTACTTCCTCAAGGGCATCATCTTATCCGCATAATGCCTAATACCCCTGTTGCCATCGGACAGGGTTATGTTTCTTATTGTTACCAGAAAGAAAATTTCAATGACCAAGTAATTAATGAATTTAAGAACTTATTACAACCCTTGGGACATCTTCAGTTGATCGAAGAAAGCTTATTTGATGTTGCTTCTGCTATTGCAGGATCAGGTCCTGCCTTTATCTACCAGTTGATTGAAGCTATCAGTGATGCCGGCGTTTATTATGGCTTGAACCGTCAGCAAGCCATCGATATGGCGGCTAAAACAGTGGCTGGTGCCGGTCAGATGGTCCTGGAAAGTCATCAACATCCTGCTCAATTAAAAGACGCTGTGACCAGTCCTAAGGGTACGACCATTGCCGGTGTTAGAAGTTTAGAAGCGAATGGATTTCGATCGGCTATATTTGAAGCTGTTTCAGCAACCGTAGAGAGAACATAAGAATAAATCCATCTCCTATTCTTTTTAGAATGAGAGATGGATTTTATTGATTGAAGTTTATAGGTATTGAAAAATTGAGTAAAACATTAAACCTGCTCCTAAAATAACAAAGAGGTGCCAAACAACGTGCATCCAGCGATTAGATTTCATAGAATAAAATATCGTACCAAGAGAATAGGCGATCCCACCTAGAGCCAGATAAATTATTCCCCAAAGGTCTATTGATTTAAAGAGGGGATAAATAATTAATAGGCACAGCCATCCTAATGCTAAATAAAGATAGGTCGATAACTTTGGAAAACAGTCGATAGCAAAGACTTCAAATACAATCCCTGCTATTGCCAACATCCAGATGAGAGCAAGAAAGAGATAAGCCAAGTGATTATTAAGAGCTATCATGAGATAGGGAGTATAAGTTCCGGCAATTAATAAATAGATCGCTGAATGGTCCAGTTTTTGTAAAACACGTCGATATTTACTGTGGGAAAAAGAATGGTAGAGGGTTGAATTAGTAAAAAGGGCCACCAAAGAAAAGCCATAAACGATATAGGCAATCATATCGATGCTGGATCTTTGAGCTAATCCTTTTTTAATGAGTATATAAGTCCCAAGCAAAGATAAAGCAGCAGCGATTCCATGAGTGATAGCATTCCAAGTTTCGACTTGTTTGAATGAATGACTACTTCTAGATGGTGTCATTGTCGGATTGGACGAAGATGAATTAAACATTTAATCGGCTCCTTCTTTTATACTAATTCAATTATACTTAAGTTAGGGTTTAGATGAAAGAAAAGTCGGTTTATGGAATAATTGATTTATTTATTAGGATTACAAATGCTATAATAAAAATAATTCCACGAAACCCAGAGTATTTAACTTTATCAAAGAATGATCTTTAAAGAATAGGAGGTCTAGGATGGGACCTAGTTTTTATGAATTTATAATGCGATATGCTGATGAAGCTGCCAATGATCCCATGAGTCGCTTAGCTAATGCAGTCAGTAACGACATTGCTTTTCCCAAGCAAAGTCATGATTTTCAAGAAATATCTGATTATTTAGAAAAAAATAGTCACTATTCAAGACTATTAAGTATTTTTGATGATGCCTGGCACCAATATCAATATGCAATTTAAAGGAGAGATTTAATGAGTACACATATTCAAGCCCACTATGGGCAAATAGCCCCGATAGTTCTGTTTCCCGGTGATCCCTTAAGAGCAAAATATATTGCTGACCAATTTTTAGAAAATGTTATTCAATATAACGAAGTGCGCAATATGTTTGGCTACACAGGAGATTACCACGGTATAAAAGTATCGGTTCAAGGATCTGGAATGGGGATGCCATCAGCTATGATCTATGCAGAGGAACTTTACCGTGACTATGATGTGCAAACAATTATTCGGGTAGGATCTGCCGGTGGTATGCAAGAAAATGTTAAAGTTAGAGACATAGTCTTAGCCCAAGGAGCTACAACCGATTCTTCAGCTTTAAGTAATATTTTTAAAGGACAAGTTTCCTATGCTGCACTTGCTGATTTTCAAAGTCTTGATCACGCTTATCATTTGGCACAAACAAAAGTAGGAGACCGGGTTCATGTAGGGAATGTACTTTCTAGCGATCGTTTTTATAATGATGAGTTAGATAAAGAAAAATTAGCTCAATATGGTGTTCTAGCAGTTGAAATGGAAGCAGCCGGACTTTATGCCGTGGCAGCAAAATATCAGCGCAGAGCTTTAGCTATTTGTACGATTTCTGACCATCTATTAACTGGTGAAGAGACAACCGCTCAAGAGCGTGAACAAACCTTTACAGACATGATGGAAATAGCTTTAGAAACAGCTTTAAAATTGGATTAAACAATAGAAAGAAGGGAGATGAAATGATTTTTAAATGCAAATTTATCAAGAAGCAAAAAAACAACCTTCTTCAGTGGACTCAAGATAAATGGCTTTGCCTTTTTTTAATCTTTTCGCTTTTTGCTTTGGTTATGAATTATAAAGCGCTACCGATTTCAGCTATGGGAAAGCTATTTGGCAGTCCTTCAGTTGAAAAAGAAGATCAATTAACCAAAGAAGATTTAGCGATTATCCAAGAAGTTTATAATTCTTTACAAATCAATTATATTGAGGAATTAGATAAAGAAAAGCTTTTAGAAGGAGCTCTAAAAGGCATGGTGGATGCGGTGGATGATCCCTATTCTGAATTTTTAAACCCTACTGAAATAACGCCTTTTGATGATTCTCTGGAAGGATCCTTCACCGGTATAGGGGTTCAATTTATGTTAAAAGATAGTTTGCCTACGGTTATAGCTCCGATTGACGGAACTCCCGCTGCAAAAGCAGGTATCAAAGCCAATGATATTATTCTAAAAGCCGATGATGTGGATCTTCAGGGATTAGACACCAGTGAAATCGTGCAAAAGATTCGTGGACCCTTGGGGTCTGAGATCACTTTAACGATCAAGAGAGGTCAATCAACCTTTGAAGTAACTATGATTCGAGAAGAAATTCCTCTTACTACGGTCGACTATGAACAAGATGATAAATATGACCAAGTGGGAGTCGTTAAAGTGAGCCAATTTGCTTCATCAACTTATGAGGAAATGGTATCGGCCGTTAAAGACTTACGGTCAAAAGGTGTCGATCGCTTTATTTTTGATTTCCGCTATAATCCTGGAGGAATGTTGGAAACAGCTTTACAAGTTAGTAATATGTTCTTAGATGATGATCAAGTCATTATGCAAACAGATGATCGTCTGAGTGAGCCGTTTGAGTATGTGGCTTCTGACGAGCGCTATGGTGATTTTCAAATTACAGAGCCTTATGTATTATTAATCGATGAAGGCTCGGCTTCAGCTAGTGAAATATTAGCTGCTGCCATTAAAGAAAATACGGATGCCCCTGTGATCGGGGTGACTTCTTTCGGAAAAGGGACGGTTCAAAGAATGATTTCAGAATCCTCATATGGGGAATTAAAATTAACCGTAGCAAAATGGCTTACACCTAGTGGGGGGTGGATTCATGAGAAAGGAATCGAACCTGATCAAGTGGTAGAAGCACCAGAAGTCGCTAATACGATTGTGTTAAATCAAGAAGAAGATTTAAAAATAGGCGATGCTTCCGAATACGTTCAATCAGCTAGTTTAATGTTACAAGCATTGGGTTATCAAGAGGAAAAAACGGCTTATTTTAGTCCTGAAATGGAAGAAGCTGTAAGGAACTTTCAAAAGGACTTTAAGCTAGAAGTAAACGGTGTTATTGACTCAGCAACCAGTGACAAATTGGTTGAAGAAACGCGAGCTTATTTAGAAGCAGAAGACCCACAATATCAAGCAGCTATCGAGGTCTTATTAGGAGAATAAGATGGGGAAATTTTTTAAAACAATTCTAATAGAGTTCGTAAATATCATTTTTGTGATTCTTGCTGCTTTGTTTCTCTTTTTAGCTGTACGTAACTATCTTGCACAGCCCTTTCAAGTTGAAGGTAAATCAATGAATCCCACTCTTTATCAAGCAGACCATTTGATAATGTGGAAACAATTTGATTTAGACCGTTTTGACATTGTTGTCTTTCCTGATCCTATGGGTTCTGGCAGAACCTATGTGAAGCGTTTAATTGGCCTTCCAGGAGATTCGATTGTAGTAAGAGAAGATCAGTTATTCATCAATGATCAGTTGATTGAAGAACCTTATTTGGAGCCGGCCAAATCTAATATGGAGACAAATTATACTGAAGACTTCACTCTGTGGGAAATAACAGGTGATTCGCTTATTCCAGAAGGTAAAGTTTTTGTGATGGGTGATAACCGACCTGGTTCAGGAGACAGTCGCCAATTTGGTTATGTCGATATTGATGAAATTGAAGGAGAAGCTAACTTTATTTATTATCCTCTTGATCGAATAGGAAAAGTAGGTAAACTGCAAGCTATAGAATAAAGAGTCTATTAAAAAGGAGGGATAAATTGAATCAGATTCAGTGGTTTCCAGGCCATATGGCAAAGGCTAAAAGGGAAGCAAAGGAAAAACTTAATTTAGTGGATTTAGTAATTGAATTGGCAGATGCTCGCATACCTGAATCCAGCCGTAATCCTGTGATTACAGAAATTATTAATCAGAAACCTTCAATTCTGGCTTTAAATAAAGCAGATTTAGCTGACCCCAATTTAACTAAACATTGGATTCAACACTATCAAGAACAAGGTCAAATTGCTTTAGCAATTGATGCTCAGCATCAATTGGGTTTGAATGAACTTAAGAAGGCCTGCAAAGACTTAATGGTAGATTTTTTTGCCAAACAAAAAGCTAAAGGGGTAAAACCTAGAGCGATTCGTCTGATGATTTTAGGCATCCCCAATGTCGGCAAGTCAACGCTCATTAACCGCTTTGTCGGAAAAAATCAAGCACAAACTGGCAATAAACCAGGGGTTACTAAAGCGCAGCGGTGGCTAAAAATTGGGAAAGAGTTTGAATTACTAGATACGCCTGGTATCTTATGGCCTAAGTTTGAAGATCCCTTGACGGGTTATCACTTAGCCTTAACTGGAGCCATTAAAGACCAATTAGTCGAAATGCAGGAGCTATCTTTAGTGTTGATCGGTCATTTAGAACAATTTTACCCTGGTTTATTAAAAGAATTTTATCATTTAGAAGACTATCATCAAGAGATGGCTGCGGCTGAAATTTTAACTAGTTTGACACAGACATTAAAACTGGATCAAGACTATACCCAAGCAGCTGAGCGATTAATATTTGATTTTCGTCAACATAAACTGGGTTCGATTACACTCGATCGTCCGATTGAGAGGGTTAACATTGAAACAAACCATTAAAGAAATCAAAGCGCAGCTAAAAACAATTGAAGACCTTGAAGATGTTTACCTCAATCAATTAAAAGAAGATCCTAGAAAAGGAGTTCAAGAGCTAGTAAGACGTCATAAAAGAGTGTTAATTGCTTATAACCAACGTTATCAAGCTTATCAAAAACGCCTAGACTTTGATCGCCAATTATTGGATGCTAACCAGTCTTTTGTGCTTGCAGGAGTTGATGAAGTGGGGAGAGGTCCGATAGCTGGTCCAGTAGTAGCAGCGGCAGTTATTTTACCTCAAGATACCAGTGATTGGGTGGACGTCAATGATTCGAAAACCTTAACGCATCAAAAGCGTTCAGACTTAGCTGAAATGATAAAACAACAAGCTAAAGCTTATGCCATCACAAGCATATCTCCTCAAGCGATTGATCGCATTAATATTTATGAGGCCAGTCGTATGGCCATGAAAGAAGCTGTTCTAAAGCTCAACAAAGCAGTGGATTTTGTTGTCGTAGACGCCATGAAATTAGATTTACAGATTCAACAAAAAGCAGTGGTGAAAGGTGATCAACGCTCACTTTCCATAGCTGCTGCTTCTATTATTGCCAAGGTCCATCGTGACCAGCTGATGGTGGATTATGCAAGATGGTATCCAGAATATGGTTTTGACCAGCACATGGGCTATCCAACTAAGAAACATCTGGTTGCGTTAGAACAATACGGCTACACGGCTATTCATAGACAATCCTTTAGTCCTGTTCAAAAAATTAATAAATTCTATGGTTCGTAAGTTGGCCAAAATTTTAAAGAGCAAGTATTGAAAAATATTTGCTCTTTTGTATGTCTTAAAGCTTTTAATGAGGATCGCAGAGCACTTATGGCCTAATTACTTTGTATCTTAAGGGTAAAAGCTTAAGGAGTGTAGGCCATGATAAAAAGAGAGTTAATCTATTTACAGATGAAAGGCGTTAAATACCGTCATTTGTGGCATTATTTTAAAGTTAGACAAAATCTCTCTCGTCAAGCAAGTGTTCATTCTTTACTTATTAATAACATGTGGTCATTTAAGGAAGAGGCACTCTTCAAGGATTGGGAAAGTTGTCAAGAGATTCTAACTAATTTAGAAAAGCAAGCGATTCTCTTTGGTGAAAAATCCTATCCCTATCGCTGGCTTCAGCTTCCCCAACCACCTATTTTGTTTTTTTATAGAGGAGATCTTAACCTTTTAAATCGACCTTTAGTTGCGATTGTTGGATCTAGAAAACTATCGGCTTATGGAAAAAAAAGCGCACAAAAAATTAGCAAGGCACTAACTAAAGCGAGCTTTGTGATTGTTTCAGGTTTGGCTAAAGGAGCGGATTTTATTTCGCATAAGGCTTGTATGAGTGAAAAAGAAGGGAGAACCATCGCTATTGTTGCCAATGGCTTTGAGCATTATTATCCCAAAGAACATCATCAGCTCCAAGAACAAATAGCAAGCAGTCATTTGTTATTAAGTGAGTACCTACCCCATCAAGCTATTCGAAAGTATCAATTTATTGCAAGAAATCGTTTGGTGGCTGGACTATGCCCCGTAGTGATTGTCATTCAAGCAGCCAAGAAATCGGGCTCATTAATTACTGCTAATTATGCCTTGGAATATAATAGTCAAATTTATGCTTTACCTGGACCCATCGATGACCCGCAATCTTATGGATGCAATCACTTAATACAAGCAGGGGCAAGACCGATTGTCGATTTGGACCAATTAATAGAAGAGATAGCTCTAGATTATCAACGGCAAAAGATAAAATAAAGAGTATTCATTGACATAATTGAAAGTTTAGCATAAGATTGTTACGATTTTGCATGTGAGCAAAGGAATAAGAAAGGGAGTGATTGTTACTTGGCCTATAAATATCTCGTCATAGTCGAATCACCAACCAAAGCCAAAACTATTGATAAATATTTAGGCAAAAATTATAAAGTCGTTGCTTCAAAAGGTCATCTCAGAGATCTACCGAAATCACGAATGGGCATTGACTTAGAAAATAATTTTGAACCGCATTATATTTCAATTAGGGGCAGAGGCGATACCATTAAGGAGCTTAGAAAATTAGCCAATAAGGCTGAAAAAGTCTATTTAGCAAGTGACCCGGACCGTGAAGGAGAAGCAATTGCTTGGCATCTTTCCTATCTATTAAAATTAGATCCGCAAGCGGCTAACCGTGTAGTATTTAATGAGATTACTAAAGAATCGGTTAAAGAAGCATTTAAGCAACCACGACAAATCGATCAAGACTTAGTGGATTCTCAACAAGCAAGAAGAATTTTAGACCGAATAGTGGGTTATTCTATCTCACCTTTATTATGGAAGAAGATTAAAGGTGGTTTATCAGCAGGGCGTGTTCAATCGACCACTTTAAAACTAATTATTGACCGTGAAAAGAAAATCCGCCAATTTAAACCAGAAGAATATTGGAAAATTCCAGCGAACTTTAAAAAAGGACGGTCGAAATTTGAAGCAGAATTCTATGGACTAGACGGTAAAAAAACTGAGCTCAAGAATAAAGAGCAAGTTGATCAAGTTATGAAACATCTTGACCTTAAAGGTGAATTTAATATTCAATCAATTACTGAAAAAGAACGTTTTCGTAAGCCCAATGCACCGTTTACTACCTCTACCTTGCAGCAAGATGCTGCCAATCGTTTGAATTTCCGTACCGGCAAAACCATGATGATTGCTCAGCAGCTTTATGAAGGCATATCTATTCGTCGTAACACCATCGGCTTGATTACTTATATGCGTACCGATTCGACTCGAATTTCACCAACAGCCAAAAAGATGGCAGGAGATTTTATTAAAGATACCTATGGTGAGCAGTATTTGGGAGCAGGACATAAGGTCAATAATAAAGCAGGGGCTCAGGATGCTCATGAAGCTATACGTCCCTCAAATGTCAGTTTAACACCCGAATCGATTAAAGATTCATTAACTAAGGACCAATTCCGTCTCTATGCTTTAATATGGGCACGGTTTGTGGCTTCACAAATGTCAAATGCCGTCTATGATACAATTAAAGCGGATATCATTCAAAATGATGTTCTCTTTCGTGCGAATGGTTCACGCATTAAATTTGAAGGCTTCTTGAAAGTTTATCCAAGTAAATCAGATAAAGATAACTATCTGCCAGCTTTGAAAGAAGGAGATGCAGTTACAGCTGAAAAGATTGATCCAAGTCAGCATTTTACTCAACCACCAGCACGCTATAATGAAGCCAGCCTAGTTAAAATGCTTGAAGAGTTGGGGATTGGGCGACCTTCCACTTACGCACCAACCTTAGAAACCTTGCGCAAACGCTACTATGTTAAAATGGAAGCTAAACGTTTTACGCCGACAGAACTAGGAGAAATTGTCAATGACATGATGGAAATTTACTTTCCAGATATTGTTGATTCTGAATTTACAGCTGGGATGGAAAATAAACTTGACCAAATCGAGGAAAATAAAGTAGAATGGCAGAAAGTTCTGAATGACTTTTATCAGATTTTCGCTAAAGATTTAGACAAGGCAGAAGAAGAGATGGAAAAAATTGAGATAAAAAATGAACCAGCTGGTTTTGACTGCCCAGAGTGTGGCAATCCAATGGTCATCAAAATTGGTCGCTATGGTAAGTTTTATGCCTGCTCCAATTTTCCAGAATGCCGTCATACTGAAGCCATCGTCAAAGAAATTGGTGTAAAATGTCCTACATGCAAAGAGGGCGAAATTATCGAAAGAAAATCGAAGAAGAACCGAATATTTTATGGGTGTTCAAGATATCCAGAATGTGAATTCGTTTCTTGGGACAAACCAATCGGTCGTAATTGTCCAAAATGTAATGAGTATCTTATCGAAAAGAAATCTCGTAAAGGCAAGCAAGTTCAATGTTCTTCTTGTGATTATACTGAAGCCATAGAAAGCTAAGCGAATTTTAAAAAAACTTCTTTAATTCAATCAATTTAGCTAAAACCGAATGCTTCACAGTTTTGTGAGTGTTCGGTTTTTTATCTATTTAGCAATATTAACTGAACTATAAAATTTACTTTTAGCCTGCATTTTGAATATGGCGCTTAATTGGCTATGAATTCAAAGAAAAGGTATAATAAAAAAAGAGGAAATTGAGGTGATAAATGATGCAGGATAAGATTATTAATTTTTTGAATTATTTATTGAACGAACGTCGTTATTCTCAACATACAGTCATTGCCTACCAAAGAGATCTGAACCAATTCTGGCTTTTTATTAAAAGTTCAGGAGAAGTTAGCTTAGAGCAAATTTCCTATCAAGATTTAAGGCTTTATTTAGCCTATCTAAACGAACGCTCGCTTAATCCCAAAACGATTGCCAGAAAATTATCCTCTTTACGTTCTTTTTTTAATTATTGTTTGCGTCGGCATTGGATTGACCAAGATCCAATGGAGTTAATTACTTATAAAGCAAAAGAGACTCATTTACCCTCTTTTTTCTATGAAAATGAAATTGAAAGTCTCATTAAAGTAGCTAAAACTAGTCTTTTAGATTATCCCAAGCGAAACCTCGCCATCCTTGAATTGATGTATGCAACGGGTATCCGCGTTTCAGAATGCTGTCAGATAAGACTAGACCAACTTGATTTTTCCTTGCAAATTCTACGTGTGTTCGGCAAGGGGAATAAGGAACGAATTGTCCCTTTTGGAGATCCAGCTATGCGAGCTTTAAAAGATTATATTGAAACGGAGCGTAAAGAGTTATTAAGTAAATGGTCCATGCAGAATCAAAGAAATAATGATATATTATTCTTATCGGAAAAAGGGAAAGCAATTAACCCTGATCAAGTGCGCCATATTTTGCAAAAAATAGTAGAAGAAAGTCAGCTTAATTTAAAGATTAATCCCCATAAATTGAGACATTCTTATGCGACCCATCTATTAAATCGTGGGGCAGATTTACGTTCCGTCCAAGAACTCCTAGGCCATGAGAATTTATCTTCTACACAAATATATACCCATATAACCGGCGATAAAATGCGATCAGAATACTTAAAAGCTCATCCGAGAGCTCGTAGAAAGAAGCAGGAGGAAGAATAAATGACAACAATATGTGCAGTTAAAAAAGATAATAAATTAGCAATGGCGGGAGATGGTCAAGTCACAATGGGAGAAACGGTCATTATGAAAGGTGGTGCCCGCAAGCTTCGTAGAATTTTTAACGATCAAGTGGTTATTGGATTTGCCGGAGGAGTTGCTGATGCTATTACCTTGTCAGAAATGTTTGAAACGAAGTTACAAGCCCATCAAGGCCAATTAACTCGAGCAGCTGTAGAAGTAGCCAAACAATGGCGGACAGATCGCTCTTTACAAAAGTTAGAAGCCCTTTTAATCGTTATGAATAAAGAAAGTCTCTTATTAGTATCCGGCACGGGAGAAGTTATCGAACCGGATGACGGTATTTTAACCATCGGTTCGGGGGGCAATTATGCCTTGGCAGCAGCTAGAGCCATGCTTAGAACAAGTGAGCAATTAAGTGCAAAAGAGATCGTTTCTCAAGCCCTAGAAATTGCTGCTGAAATTGATGTTTATACTAATAAACAAATCATGGTCGAAAGTTTTGAATCCTAGATTTAAAGGAGAATGTAAGAATGGAATTAAGTCCCAGACAATTAGTTGCAGAATTAGATAAATATATCATTGGTCAAGCAGAAGCCAAACGTTCAATAGCCGTTGCTATTCGAAATAGACAAAGACGGTTACGCCTTGAAGCTGAAATGCAAGATGAAGTAAAACCTAAAAATTTATTAATGATTGGTCCAACCGGAGTTGGAAAAACAGAAATTGCTAGACGTCTAGCCAAGATTATTAAGGCCCCTTTTTTAAAGGTGGAGGCCACTAAGTATACCGAAGTTGGTTATGTTGGTCGTGATGTAGAATCAATGGTCAGAGACTTGGTAGAGCAAGCAATTCGTATCGTTCGTGATGAAATGCGCCAAGAGGTTGAAGATGAAGCACGTGAAAAAGCAATTGATCGAATTGCTAAAGCACTAGTCCCTGGTAAGAAGAAAAAGAAGGAAGTAAAAAAAGATCCTAACAATGCCGGTGGCTTCGTCTTGCCAGATATGGAAGCTTTTATGCGCCAAATGCGTGGTGAAGTAGAAGCAGAAAAAGAAGAAGTGACGGAAGAAGTGGCTTCCAACCGTCGTCATATTCGCCAGCAAATTCGTGAGGGTGTGTTGGATAAACAAGAAGTGACTATTGAAATGGAAGAAAAGAAACTACAGTTAAACTCACTTAATCCTGCTATGGAGCAAATGATGGATATGCAAGAATCCCTCAACGCTTTAAGACCGAAGAAAATGATTCAGCGTACAGTGACTGTCAAAGAAGCGCTTAAGTTATTAACAGTAGACGAAGCAGACAAATTGGTAAACGAAGAGGATATTCATCAAAAAGGCTTAAAACTAGCTGAGAAAAACGGTATTATTTTTATTGATGAGTTAGATAAAATTGCCTCTTCAAGTAATCAATCGGGAGAAGTTTCAAGACAGGGTGTTCAGCGTGATATTTTACCAATCGTTGAAGGTAGTCAAATTCAAACCAAATACGGTATTATAAAGTCTGATCATATTCTCTTTGTGGGATCAGGTGCTTTCCATGTTGCTAAACCTTCTGATTTAATTCCAGAGTTACAAGGACGCTTTCCCATTCGAGTCAATCTTCAGGACTTAACCGCTGACGATTTTGTTAAAATTCTAACCGAACCTAAAAATGCCTTACTTATCCAATATCAGGCCCTTTTAGCTACTGAAGAGGTGACCGTTAACTTTAGCGATGAAGCAGTTCAGAAAATGGCCTACTATGCGGAAACCTTAAACCGCAATACAGATAATATTGGAGCAAGACGCCTACATACGATTATTGAGACAGTTTTAGAAGAATTATTATTTGAAGCAGCAGACACACCAATGGTAATTGAAATTACTGAAAAATACGTCGATGATAAATTAGCAGATAAGGTTGAGAATCAAGATCTTAGCCACTATATCTTATAAAGAAATGGGTGAAGCCTATGGTAACCATTCAAAATAGTTTTTTAAAAGTGGAGATAACTGAGAATGGGGCAGAAGTCCAGTCAATTACTGATCTAAAGACAGACTATGAATTTCTCTGGCAAGCAGACCCTTTCTATTGGTCTCGCAGTGCCCCCATCCTTTTTCCCATCGTTGGGCGCCTACAGGATGATCAGTATCTTTATGGTGGAAAATTCTACCAAATGAGTCGCCATGGGTTTGCTAGAGATTATACCTTTACTGTTCAAAGTCAAACCGAATCTTCTGCAAGTTTTTACTTAAAAAACAATAAAAACACGCTAGAATCCTATCCCTTTGAATTTTCGCTTCAGGTTAATTATGTTTTATATGATCATAAGTTAACAATTACTTTTGAAGTTTATAATCCTTCACTTGAAAAACCTTTATATTATTCAGTGGGTTATCATCCGGCCTTTAATCTCCCACATACAGTAGGAAGAAATTATCCGGAATTCAATCAAGTAAGTTACCAATTAAATCCAGAAGGGTATTATTATCTCTTACAAACTAATAATGATGGCCTAGTCAACTTAGAAAGAGCTAAGTATACAGAAGTGATTAATCAAAAGCTGCGTCACAAACAATTTAGAAATGATGCCTTAATCTATCAAGTGAGTGAAAAAGCTGAACTTATCTTAATGGATGCTATCAATGATGTTGAAATTAAATTTCGTTCTATTGGCTTTGACTATGTTGCTTTATGGTCTCCTTATCCTAAGCGAGCTCCTTTCTTAGCCGTAGAAGCATGGTCTGGCTTACCGGATATTGCCAATGAGCCTGAGCTATTTAAGCATAAACGGGGAATTCATAGTTTAGCCCCCCAATCCATCAGTACTCATGATTTGACGATGGAATTTTTCAAGGGTGAATAAAATTAAAAAGATAAAAATAGCTAAGGAAAATGCCTTAGCTATTTTAATTTATTTTTTTCTAGGATTTAAACCGAAGGTCACTCGACTTTCTTCTCCTTTAAGCAGTCTTTGAATATTCTCTCGATGACGATAGACCATCAAAACAGCCATAAAGGCAAAGCCCCAAGAATATACTAAAGGTTCTCGTAGAATAATCCAAATAGCGACCAGCAAAAAAGAGGTCATGGCAGCAATACTCACAATTGATGTCAATAAGAGAATGGTTATAAAGAGAGCGACCATGGCTAAAGCAATATAAAAGTTAAATGCCAATAGTACACCTACCGATGTCGCAACGATTTTTCCGCCACGGAATTGACTGAAAATTGGATAGGCATGTCCCAGAACAGCAGCAATAGCCGTTAGCATAATAGCTAAATCACTATCCGAGCCTAAGAGCTGTTGGGCCATTAAAACTGGAAGATAGCCCTTTAAAATATCCACAATAATAACCACAATGGCTGCAATCGGTCCAAAATTTCTGCCGATATTCGTACCACCAGAATTGCCTGAACCGAGGGTCCGAACATCGATATTGTGGATATATTTTGAATACCAGACACCTGAGGGAATCGATCCCGCCAAGTATCCGACAATAATCATTAAGATAGCTAACATTTATTAACCTCCTAGTTTACTATCTTCATTCTAACATGATTGAATAATTTTCACCAAGCGAATTTCTTAATTATAAAAATGCAATATTTTTGACTTTTAGGCATCAAAACAACTTTAAGTAAATCAAAAGTGTCAAAGCGGGATTTATTCTGCTATGATAATAGAGTTGGGAAATAGAGCCTTTATACTGAATAGATACTATCGTTAAAAGATTATTCAAAAAACGCATGACTATTTCTTATTAAATAACATTAAAAGGGTGAGAAAATGGCAAACAAAAATTCTAAAGTGAATTTAAGCAATTATAATGATGATGCCATTCAGATATTAGAAGGTCTAGAAGCCGTAAGAAAAAGACCGGGTATGTATATCGGATCGACTGATCAAAAGGGCCTTCACCATCTTATTTATGAAATTGTTGATAATTCTGTAGATGAAGCTCTATCAGGTTTTGCAAATCGAATTGTTGTGTCTTTAGAAGCAGATGGCTCGATTCGCATTACTGATAATGGCCGGGGCATGCCGATTGGTAGGCATGCTTCAGGGGTTCCTACGGTTCAAGTTATTTTCACTGTATTACATGCTGGTGGAAAGTTTGGCCAAGGTGGATATAAATCCGCTGGAGGGCTTCATGGAGTAGGAGCCTCGGTCGTAAATGCTTTATCTTCATGGTTGGAAGTGACGGTTATTCGAGAGGGATACCAATACCATATGCGGTTTGAAGAGGGCGGACGTCCTGCCAGCTCTTTAAAAAAGACTAAGCACAATAATCAATCAGACACTGGTACAAGTGTTCATTTTATGCCGGATGAAAAAATATTTGGATCTTCTGCCATTAACTATGAAACCATTTCCGAAAGGCTGAGAGAGTCAGCCTTCCTTTTAAAAGGAATTACCATTGAAATTCATGATCAAAGAAAAGACATTTCAGAGACTTTTCATTATGAAGATGGTTTACAAGATTTTATTCAATATCTTAATGAAGATAAAGAAGTCATGGGAAATGTGGTGGCTTTTTCAAGCCAATCAGAAGATTTTGAGATTGATTTTGCCATGCAGTATAATGATGGTTATTCAGAAACCATTCTTTCTTTTGCTAATAATGTTCGTACCAATGGTGGAGGCACGCATGAAACGGCCATGAAGACAGCTATTACCAAGGTATTTAATGACTACGGTCGTAAAATGAGTTTGATTAAAGAAAAGGATAAAAATTTAGAAGGGTCCGATATCCGGGAAGGACTGGCAGCCATTGTATCGGTTCGTATTCCTGAGCAATATCTACAATTTGAAGGACAGACGAAGGACAAATTAGGAAGTCCAAAGGCACGTACCATTGTTGAATCTTTTGTAACAGAGCACTTAGGTTATTATTTAGCAGAAAACGGTAATTGGGCGCAAACTATTTTAAGAAAAGCTTTAAAGGCTAGACAAACACGAGAAGCTGCTCGCAAAGCGCGTGAGGCTTCACGTTCTTCTAACTCTAATAAACAACAAGAACGCTTAATTTCAGGTAAGCTTACTAAGGCCCAGTCAAAAGATGCTTCAAAGAATGAACTTTATATCGTGGAGGGAGATTCGGCCGGTGGCTCAGCTAAATTAGGGCGTGATCGTAAATTTCAAGCCATATTGCCTTTAAGAGGTAAGGTCATCAACACTGAAAAAGCATCTTTAAGCGATATTATGAAAAATGAAGAAATTAATACCCTCATCTACACAATTGGTGCAGGGGTAGGGGCTGATTTTGATATTAAAGCTGTTAACTATGATAAAGTGGTCATTATGACGGATGCGGATACGGATGGTGCTCACATTCAAGTACTGCTTTTAACTTTCTTCTACCGCTATATGAAGCCATTGATTGAAGCAGGCAAGGTCTATTTGGCCATGCCGCCTCTATATAAGGTATCAAAGGGAAAAGGTAAGAATGAAAGAATCGAATACGCTTGGACAGATGAAGAACTACAAGCAAAAATTAAAGCAGTGGGACCAGGCTACATCTTACAACGTTATAAGGGGCTCGGAGAGATGAATGCGGATCAATTATGGCATACGACTATGAATCCTTCCTCACGCTTATTGATAAGAGTAACTCTTGACGATGATTCGTTATCCGAAAAGCGTTTATCGACTTTAATGGGTAGTAAAGTAGATCCTCGCCGTAAATGGATTGAAAAAAATGTTCAATTTACCATGGATGAAGAAGATTCTCTATTAAAAGAAAACACCCAAACCAACCACTCTCTAGCACAAGAAGACAAGGAAGCCTTGTTAGTGGCTAAAAACCCAGCTTCAAAAGCATCTGCGAAAACACAAAATACGCTATCAAAAAAAGAGCCGTCTACTGACCTTAATGAAAATCCAAGTAAGGATTTAGTGGATGAAAATGGACAAATTGATTTATTTGGAGGTGATTTATAATGACTGAACTAGAAAATAAAGGAGTCCAAGAATTAAATTTTTCATCGGTTATCGGTGATCGATTTGGTCGCTATTCCAAGTATATTATTCAAGATAGAGCGTTACCCGATATTCGCGATGGTTTAAAACCCGTTCAAAGACGTATTTTATATGCTATGTTTGCCGAAGGAAATACTGCTGAAAAAGCTTATCGCAAATCAGCCAAAACAGTGGGGAATGTGATCGGTAATTATCATCCACATGGAGATTCATCGGTTTATGAGGCCATGGTTCGTATGTCTCAAAGTTGGAAAAACCGCCAACCTTTGATCGACATGCACGGTAATAATGGTTCCATGGATGGCGACCCAGCTGCGGCAATGCGTTATACAGAAGCTAGGCTTTCAAGTATCGCCATGGAACTCTTAAGAGATATCCATTCTCAAACAGTCGATTGGATTCTGAACTTTGATGATACCATTGAAGAACCTCGTGTTTTACCCGCTCGCTTTCCTAATCTACTAGTGAATGGCGCAACCGGTATTTCAGCAGGTTATGCAACCGATATTCCTCCACACAACTTAGGGGAAGTCATTGACGCTTTAATTTATATGATTAAGCATCCCGATAAAATCAGTGTCGACCAGTTAATGAAGTATTTACCAGGACCAGATTTTCCAACGGGTGGTATTATCCAAGGTAAAGCGGGCATTAAAGAAGCCTATCAAACGGGTCAAGGCAAAGTTGTTATTCGATCTAAATTAGAAGTTGAAAAATTAAAGGGTGGTAAGTCTCAAATTGTTGTGAGTGAAGTACCCTATGACGTTAATAAAGGCAAACTTATTCAAAAATTAGATGAAATACGTCTTTCTAAAAAGCTAGAAGGGATTGCTGATGTTCGCGATGATTCAGATATTAATGGTGTTTCATTAGTCATTGAACTAAAAAGAGATGTAGAGGTCGAACCAATTCTTGCTTACCTCTATAAAAACACCGATTTACAAGTAAATTATCACTTCAATATGATAGCCATTCACGATCGTCGACCAGTCCTTTGTTCCTTAGAAAAAATGTTACAAGCTTACCTTGACCATCAAAAAGACATTATTCGTCGAAGAACTCAATTTCTTCTTAAGAAAGATCAAGACCGTCTTCATATTGTTGATGGCTTAATCCGAGTTATTTCTATTTTAGATGAAGTAATTACCACTATTCGCCAATCTGAAAACAAGGCCAATGCTAAAGATAATTTACACCAACAATATAATTTTTCAATGGCACAGGCTGAAGCAATTGTTTCCTTACAGTTATACCGTTTAACTAATACGGATATTGTTGGCCTACAAAAAGAAAAATTTGAACTTAACGAAAGAATCCATATGTACGAGAATATCCTTTCTAATGCCAGTACTTTAGACAAGGTTTTGGTTAAGGAATTAAAGGAAATTAAGAAAAAGTTTAATAGTTTGAGAATGAGTCAATTAGAAGAGGAAGTGGAAGAAATTACCTTGGAAAAGACTCTTTTAATCCCACAAGAGCAAGTCTATGTGTCTGTGACTAAGGAAGGATACTTGAAACGTACTTCGGTTAGGTCATTTACGGCTTCCGATTCCACTGATTTAGGATCTAGAGATTTAGACTATCCATTATTTGTTCAAGAACTCTCGACTCATGATGCGATTGTGATTATCACATCTAAAGGTAATTATATTCATTTACCTGTTCACGAATTACCAGACATTCGTTGGAAAGATCTGGGTTTACATTGGTCTCAGCAATATCAATTAGATAAAGAGGAGTCCATCATTGCGGTGTTTGCGCAAAAAGCTTCGGATAATCCGAGTGAAGACCGAATTGTCATGATGACACAAGCAGGTCGCATTAAACAAACCCTCTTATCAGAATTCTCAACTTATCGATCCTATAAAACTCGGACAATGACTGCAATTAAATTGCAAGATGACCACGATCAATTAGTAGCAGCTCGATTAGCTAAAGCAGACAAGAATTATCAAATCGCCAGTATGACCCACCGCTCCTACGGTTTACGGTTTGATTTAGAACAAGTTTCAATTCAAGGACTAAAAGCACAAGGGGTCGTAGGTATGAAACTGAAAAAGGATGATTATCTTGTATCGATGCTCTTAATCGATCAAGCAGCTTCAAGACCACAAGTCTTCTTATTAACCAATCGAGGAAATCTTAAACGAATGGATAGTGAAGAACTGGCTAGTGCTAATCGCGCCAGTGTTGGAACGCTCATTCTAAAAGAAATAAAATCAAATCCCCATCGGATTTTAAAAGCTTTAGCCTTACAAAAAGGGAATATACCGATTATTATTCAAGGGGATACCGGTAAATCATTAGAGATGATGGCTTTTGATATCAATATTAGTAAACGCCAGAATAATGGCAGTCAGATTGTTGAGCTTGATCAACTAGGTAAGGTGATAGACATCCATCCTGCACGCTTGAAAATGTTAGATGAAGAATAAGATAAAAAACAAGTATCTGAACCAGATGCTTGTTTTTTATTTACAAAATCAACAACTAAAACTCTGTGTACTAAAAGAAAAAAACAGAAAGCAAACAACTGTTATAATCTTATTGCTACAATGAGCACAGAATACACTCTATTATTTTGTTTTTTCTAACAAAACACTGATATGTAAAGCTTAACGCTAATTATATAATTCACAATAACTGTTTACATTGAACTTTTCTTGTGTTATATTATGGGTGTAGAAATTGTCGGATCATTTTAAAAAAGGAGAATTAAAATGGAAATTGCAAATAAAACCGAATTAAATAAAGCATGGGATGGCTTTCAAGGAAGCAAATGGCAAAAAGAAATCGATGTTCGTGATTTTATTCAAGAAAACTATGCCTTATATGAAGGGGATGAAAGTTTCCTAGCAGATGCTACACAAAATACAAAAGATCTTTGGGACCAAGTGATGGACCTTAATAAAAAAGAACGGGAAGCAGGTGGCGTTCTTGATATGGATACTAAAGTAGTTTCTTCTATCACTTCTCATCAAGCAGGTTATTTAGATAAAGACAAAGAAGCAGTCGTTGGTTTCCAAACAGATGCTCCTTTTAAACGTAGCTTACAACCTTACGGTGGAATTCGTATGTCTAAGAATTCCTTAGAAGCTTATGGCTATGAGTTAGATCCAGAAACAGAACATATCTTTACACAATACCGTAAAACTCATAATCAAGGTGTTTTTGATGTCTATACCCCAGAAATGCGCGCTGCTCGCCGCTCTGGTGTTATTACCGGTCTTCCTGATGCATATGGCCGTGGTCGTATTATTGGTGACTACCGTCGTGTAGCCTTATACGGGGTAGAGCGTTTGATGGAAGAAAAGCAAAAAGATTTTGCTAACATCGGAAATGGTACAATGGATAACGATGTGATTCAATTACGTGAAGAAGTTACTGAACAATACCGTGCTTTACAAGAATTAAAAGAATTAGGCGAAATTTATGGCTTTGATATTTCACGTCCAGCTGAGAATGCAAAAGAAGCTTTCCAATGGTTATACTTAGGCTATTTAGCTGCCGTTAAGCAACAAAATGGAGCGGCTATGTCATTAGGACGTACTTCTACTTTCTTAGATATTTATATCGAACGTGACCTAGCTAAGGGCACATTGACTGAAGTCGAAGCACAAGAGTTAGTTGATCATTTCGTGATGAAATTACGTTTGGTTAAATTTGCACGTACACCAGAATACAATGAATTATTCTCTGGTGACCCAACTTGGGTAACAGAATCAATCGCTGGTATAGGTTTAGATGGACGCCCACTTGTTACTAAGAACTCTTTCCGTTTCTTACATACCTTAACAAACTTAGGTCCGGCTCCGGAACCAAACCTAACAATTCTTTGGTCACCATCATTACCTCAAGCCTTTAAAGAATATGCAGCTAAAATGTCGATTATATCTTCTGCTATTCAGTATGAAAACGATGAGATCATGCGTCCAGAATATGGTGATGATTATGCGATCGCGTGTTGTGTGTCTGCTATGCGTGTAGGTAAACAAATGCAATTCTTTGGAGCGCGTGCTAACCTTGCTAAGACATTACTTTATGCCATTAATGGTGGGGTAGATGAAAAATCTAAAGCGCAAGTTGGCCCTCAATATGCGCCAATTACATCTGAATATTTAGATTACGATGAAGTTTTGGCTAAATATGATGATATGATGGAATGGATTGTTGAGTTATATGTAAATACTTTAAATATCATCCACTATATGCATGATAAGTATTCTTACGAATCATTAGAAATGGCTTTACACGATACAAAAGTTCTTCGTACAATGGCAACTGGTATTGCAGGCTTCTCAGTTGCAGTAGATTCTCTATCTGCAATTAAGTATGCTAAAGTTAAAACAATTCGTGATGAAAATGGTTTAGTGATTGACTACGAAATTGATGGAGATTTTCCTAAATATGGAAATAATGATGATCGTGCGGATCAAATTGCTGTAGAATTATTGAAGAACTTTATGACAAAAGTTCGTAAACATAAAACTTACCGTGATTCATTACAAACAACTTCAATTTTAACTATTACTTCAAACGTTGTTTATGGAAAGAAAACTGGTAATACACCGGACGGACGTCGTGCAGGAGAACCATTTGCACCAGGGGCTAACCCAATGCATGGTCGCGATACCCATGGTGCTTTAGCTTCTTTACTTTCTGTGGCTAAAGTACCTTATGAGTACGCTTTAGATGGTATTTCCAATACCTTCTCAATTATTCCTAAAGCGCTTGGTAAAGAAGAAGCCACTCAAAAAGCTAATCTAGCTAATATGTTAGATGGTTACTCGACAAGTGGTGGACATCACTTAAATGTCAACGTCTTTAACCGTGACACCTTATTAGATGCGATGGAACATCCTGAAGAGTATCCACAATTAACAATCCGTGTATCAGGTTATGCTGTAAACTTTATCAAGCTAACACGCGAACAACAATTAGACGTTATTAACCGTACAATGCACGCTTCAATGTAAACTTTAAACAATTAATTAAAAACTTCAGAAAAAGGGACTGAATTTTATTTCAGTTCCTTTTTCTAAAAGTTAGATGGAGGAATTGAAATGTCAGAAGTAGCACAAGCAATTAAAGGCTATGTTCACTCCACAGAAAGTTTTGGTTCAGTTGATGGACCGGGTATTCGCTTTATATCTTTTATGCAAGGTTGTCGAATGCGATGTGAATTTTGCCATAACCCAGATACTTGGAAGATGACGGGTGGCAAGGAATACAGCCCACAAGACTTATTTAATGAAGCCATTCAGTATCGTGCTTTCTGGGGAAATGAAGGGGGAGTCACTGTATCAGGTGGGGAACCCTTATTACAGATGGATTTTTTAATCGAATATTTCAAAATATGTAAGGCCAATGGAGTACATACAACCATAGATACTTGTGGCCAGCCTTTCACTTATGAAGAGCCTTTTTTTAGTAAATTTCAAGAACTGATGATGTATACGGATCTGCTTTTGTTTGATATAAAACATATCGATCGTCAAGGCCATATTAAACTAACCGGCCATCCAAATGATAATATTCTTGAAATGTCACGCTATTTATCAGATATTAATAAAGCCGTCTGGATCCGTCATGTATTGGTTCCAACAAGAACGGATTTTGATGAATATTTATACCGTTTATCCGATTATGTAGCCAGTTTAAATAACGTCTTAAAGTTTGAAGTTTTACCTTACCATATGATGGGTGTTTATAAATACACTGCATTAGGCTATCGATACAAATTAGAAGGTGTAGAACCTCCAACTAAAGAAAGAGTCGAAAATGCCAACCGTATACTGCGCTGTGCAGAATATACCGGCTACCTAAAATCATAATAAAAAAATCTGTAACCATTCAAATTTAATGGGTGGCTACAGAATTTTTTTTAGCAATTTTTTCTAATTAGTAATTAGATCAATTAACCGCCAACTAAGAATTTTGTAAAATAAGCGACAGCAATACCTACATAGTTACCTACAGCTCCTGCTAAAACTCCTAAAATTAAACCACTATCAATAAGAGACTTCCAATTAGCTGCTGCTGCTGTTAGAGAAGCTGTTGGACCACCGACGATACAACCAACAATTGAAAGAATCATGTATCCATATTCTATCTTAAATAGACGACAGATCAGCAAGTGTAAAGTCAAACCTCCAACTAACATTCGAAAAACATAAAGTGTCATGGTTAAGGTAGAACCTACAAATTGCTGCCAGTCAACTGCAAAACTAATAGTTGAAAAAACATTAAGGATAAGAAGAGTCCTAAATCTAAATTAGCACATAGTTTATTATTGAGCTAGACCGATAAAACGGTCGTTAACAAGATTAAACGAACAGCCTTCCAAATAGTCTCCGGCATGTAAGCTTTTGAAAATGCTGTAGTCAAAATATTTATACCAAAACCAATGGTTAATAGCTAAGTAGTTTCTCTAATGGACCACTCTTTATCTGACATCAATGCTTTCGTGTCACTAGTTGAAGGTTCTTCTTCACTTAAATGATAAGGCCAAAACTTTTCCCAAGCTTTTGAAGCTTTAAGCATAGCTGGCGCGGCGAGCATAAAGTTTGTTAAAGGGGTAGCAATAACGTAATCTGACGCGTTAGCAGCCGCAATGGTTTGATGACTAGCATCTAAAACTGTTGCAATAGTCGTTAAGTTAGGAGTACCACCAGTGTAGGTCGCAACAAACATCCCAGCGATCTTTTATCCTTCATCCATATAAGGGGAAAAATGAAGGCTAAGATAGTTGCAATCACCATAAGTGATAAAATACCTGAACTTAAAGCAATCACCGGATTTTTACTTTTTCAACTCAACTAAATCCATACTTAGCATGCAAATAATAATACGGACGGGAACTAGAAGTGAACTTATAGCACTATACACTTTATGACTGATAGGCACGACTCCTGTATTAGAAAAAATAATTCCAATTACAACAACAGTCAGGACCGGTCCTAACGATTTAAAAACTTTGTATCTTTGCAAGAATAACGCAACTGCGATCATGGATAAAACAATGAAAATAAGACCATTAGTTCTAGTTAAAACGCATCCACACAATCATGCCTTTATTATTTCTTTTATAATTCTACCATAAGTAGAAAAACATAATATTAAATTGTATTATCAATATAGCTAATCTATATTAAAGCAAAAGCCTATAATCTAACTAAATAATTATGTAAAAATTTTTGAAAATATTTATTATTTTTATCTTTTTAAAAACTTAATTTAATTATCCTATGTCAATAAGGATTCAAAAATTTATTAAAAAGTGATAAACTTAGACTGTAATTTAATTTAGGAGGATAAATATGACAAAATACTTAGTTTTTGGGCATAAAAAGCCAGATACAGATACTATTGCTTCAGCCATCGCTTTTGCCTATTTCTTAAAGCAAGAAGGACACCAAGCAGAAGCAGTCGCACTGGGTGAAATATCAAGTGAGCCAGCTTTTGCTTTAGAAAAATTTGGTATCCAACCACCAAGAATTATTAATACAGCTGCTAATGAAGTGAGCCAAGTTGCTCTAGTGGACCACAATGAGCCACAACAATCAATAGACGATATTGATCAAGTTCAAATTGATTATGTCATTGACCACCACCGCATTTCAGGCTTTAATACAGCTCAGCCTCTTTATTACCGTGCGGAGCCCTTAGGGTCAACCGCCAGTATTCTTTATAAGATGTTTCAAGAATATGGCTATGAAATTCCAGCAGATATTGCCGGCATGATGTTATCTGCTATTATTTCAGATACCTTGTTATTCAAATCTCCAACAACAACCGAAAAAGACAAGGAAATCGCTGAAAAATTGGCTGAAATAGCCCAAGTTGATATTCAATCATATGGTTTAGAATTTTTAAAGGCTGGAGCTGATCTTAGTAAGCAATCGGATGAGGAAATTGTTGATGGGGATGCTAAAAACTTTGTCATGAACGATCAAAATATTCGTATTGGTCAGACAAACATTATCGGCTTTGACGAGATTTTAAGTCGTAAAGAAAATCTTTTAAAAGTAATGGAAGATAAGCGAAAAGAAATGAATCTTAAACTCTATGTGCTAGTGATTACGGATGTCTTAGAATCCGATTCTATTGGTTTGGTGGTAGGGGCGGATATTAGTGTTGTAGAGGCAGCTTTCAATACTAAAGTTGAAGATCATCAATTTGATTTACCAGGAGTAGTTTCACGTAAGAAACAAGTGGTTCCTCCATTAACAGCAGCATTTAACAAATAAAATGAATTCCAGCCCTCAACTTTATATTAAAGTTGGGGGCTGGAATTCATTATTCTTTTAATGAAAGACGTTTAATAACAGATGCCTGAGGTGTCACATAAAGTGTTTTTTGGCCTTCATAAATAACGAAGCCAGGTTTAGAACCGTTAGGTTTCTTTAAATGTTTAACTTGGACGTAATCAACAGGCACATTAGCAGATTGTGAAAATTTAGAATAATAGGCCGCTAATTGAGCAGCTTCTACAAAGCTTTCTTCACTAGGTTTATCACTTTCGATAATAACGTGGGCACCAGGGATATCCTTTGCATGAAGCCACCAATGGTTTTTAGATGCTTTTTTGAGGGATAAGTCGTCATTTTGTTGATTGTTTCTACCGACATAAATCATGACACCATCACTAGATTTAAAGCGACGGGGTTTAGATTGGTTTTTTGCTCGCTTTTTACTTGAAGAAGGCTTCTGTCCCACATAGCCTTCATTAATTAATTCTTGTTTAATCGATTCAACATCTTCAAGATCAGCTTGCTTAAGTTGGACTAAAATACCTTCTAAATAATCAATCTCAGCGCGGGTTAAGCTTTCTTCACGATTAATATATTTGAGAGCATCCCGATATTTTTGATACTTTTTAAAGTAAACTTGAGCATTTTCAACGGCATTTAATCGAGGATTTAATTGGATATCCATTGGCTCGTCATTATTATAAAAATTAGCCAAGGTCACCTGGTATTCCTTATCATTAATTTGATAGGCAAAGGCATTTAAAAGTTCACCTTTAATGCGATAGTCATCAGCACTTGCTGCAACATGTCGGTCAATTGAAAGTTTTTTCAATTTTTTTTGATTTTTATCAATCACTTGCTTTAATTTATGAATAATATTACCCGATAATTGCTTGACCCTATCTAAATGAACCTTTTGGTGAGAATATGCATAAATTAATTCGGAAAGAGAATCGAAGGCCACTTCTGTTCCTGGTAAATTTGCCAATTTAAAAGCATAGAAATAAACATTTTTTTCCGTTTGATAAAGAGTAGGAGAGGGGAATTCAATGGCTGATTTAACTCTTTCTAAACTGGCCAAACTAGATAGATTCCCACCTTCATCAGACATCCAAAAAGCAATCTCTTGTGCAAGAAGTTTTCCCATTCCTTGTACGCATTGGAAGGCTCTCCCTTCTCTTAGAATCGCTTCATTCTGATGACTAAATTCAAACAATTGAGAATCATTCAATTCAAATAAGTTTACTTGTTGTCTGTTGCGGGGAGGTCGCTTGAATTCTGCTCCTGGAGTGAGTGAACGATAAGCGTTTTGACTATCTGGAACATGCTTAATACAATCAATAATGGTTTGTTTATTCTGGTCGACTAGAAGGATATTTGAGTGTCGCCCCATCAATTCAAAGGTTAGCAGGTATTCTTGGTCAACACCTATTTCATCACGACCGGTAAAATAGAAATCAATAATCCGATCGTTCTCATATTGCTTGATATCAATAATGAAGGCAGATTCCAAGTATTTTCTTAATAACATGCAAAACATAGGGGCCTGTTGTGGATTGGCTGATTTCTCTTGAGTTAAGTATAAAGAAAAATAATTCGGGTGAACCGAGGCGGCTAGGCGATGATTGGTTCGGTTAGCACGTATAACTATTTGTAATTCTTGTTCAAAGGGTTGGTAAATTTTATGTACACGTCCTGCTTTTAATTGTGATCGTAACTCTTCTACTAAAGCTCGTGTAAAAAATCCGTCAAATGTCATCGTCTCACTCCTCAAAAATGTCTGTTATTTATTATAAAACAAATAGGCCCTTTAAGCTAGTAAGGGCCTATTGAAGTGATTTCTTTACATAGAAATGAATTATTTCACTATTGATTTGGCATAGTTAGAAGGACTAATACCAAATTCTTTCGAAAAAGCTCTTGAAAAATATTGGATGGAACCATATCCTAATTCATTAGCGATTTCAGAAAGAGTCATTTTAGATTCATGAATTAATAGCTTACTTTGTTTTAAACGTAAGCTGTTAATGTATTGTTTAGGGGTTTGTCCTGTATATTTATTAAATAAGCTTTGGAGGCTGGAGCGAGAAATATTGAAGACTTCTACCAGATCATTTACTTGATGAAGCTGACCGACATTCTCTTGGAGAAAATCAATGATTGATTGGAACAAGTCATTTTCATAATTTTCTCGCATGGAGGTAGACCTTTCAGTTTCTGTTTTATTCTCACCGTTGTGAATTTGCGTAAGTATTAATTGGAGACTTGTGACCATTTCATCATAATAGAAAGGACATTTATCCTCAGAAATAGCCGCTAAATTGACCAAGCGACTTACAAGTTGAATTTGACGATGACCAAGATGAATTGGCCTTTGAGCGATCGATTCGGCTAAGCCTTGACCAGAAAATAAAATGGAAATCAGTGTAGTCATCCCTTCTTCTTTAAAGGCAATTTGATTTTTTTGTCCTGGAAAAATTAACCAGGCGGAATTTTTTGATAAAAGAATCTGCTTATTATAGCTTACTTCTATCGAAGCTTGTCCTTGATCGACGATAATTAACTCATAGTAATTTTGTGGATGGTTGAGTATCCGTTCACCGCTTGAGTAGACTTGGTAATCAAGACCGAAGACATTTTCAATTTTAAGGCGTTTTATTTCTTTTTCTACCTTTATAGCTTCTTTTAAAGTAATAATTTGTGGTTCTTCATTTTGGCTGGGTTCCAAATAAAGTTTACATTCTGCAGTTAGAGAGAGGGTATTAAAGTATACACCCGCATTAAGCTGAACCGCATTTTGTAAGATAAAAAATTGAAAGGATTCTTTTTTATCTGGAGTATCCGTCATCACTAATAGAGCTAATCCTTTATGTTCAGTTAGGATAACTGGCTTATTAAAACGTAGTAGAGCTTGTGATCGATCCCTTTTAATGGTTACTAAACGATTAAAGGGTTTAATTTGTTGGTGGTTAGTCTTGACGGAGGTAAAATATTTCGAAGTGGTGTTCTTGGTCGATTGCTTATACATGGTAAACTCCTTTCTGCTTCTTATGTCTATTATATCTTAATTAGGATAAAAGCACTATTAATCTTTAGAAGTTAAAATTGTTCTAAAAATTATCTAAATTAACTTATATTTAAATAAGTTCTTTTAATTCAATGAAGCTAGAGTAAGAAGGTTTTGTTTGTTATAATATATTTAAAATTTCAGATAAAGTAGGTAATGTGATGAAAAGAATAAATCGAATTTTGAAGTATGTGTTCGCTATTAACTTCTTTGGGATGATTCTCTTTATTTCTAAGCCATTTTTTACGAGAGTTTATGCAGAAGAAGAGGTTAGGGCTGAAGAAACTCAAGCAGTCAAAGAAGATACTAAAGTAAAATATGTAACCATTCGATCAATTGGCGATATTTTATTACATGATAGTGTTTATTGGAGTGCCCAAACTGGTTCAACGAGTTATCAATTTGATCCAATGTTTAAAGAAGTGGCAAAATATGTCGCTAATGCTGATATCACGACAGCCAATATGGAGACCTTGGTGGCCGGAAATCAAATGGGAGTATCTTCTTATCCTTTCTTCAATGTTCCAGATCAAATTGTCGATAGTCTATTAGCGATGGATGTAAATATTGTTTCAACCGCCACTAACCATACCATGGATTTCGGAGCTAAGGGGGCGCATCTTTCATTAGAAATTCTTAAAAATAAGAAAATGGAATATGTCGGATCCTATTCATCTTGGGACGATTACAACCGTCTACGGATCATTGAAAAAAATGGCATTCGAGTAGGATTTTTAAATTATACTTATGGTACGAATGGTAACCCAATTCCTCAAGAAGAAAGATACTTAGTGACTCTGATTGATGAAGAACTTATCCCATTAGAAATTCAACATTTAAAAAGACAATGTGATGTAGCTATCGTTATTTATCAATTTGGCGAAGATGCTTTTTTACCAGTTGATTCTCAAATTAGATTAACTCAATTGGCTATTGATGCAGGAGCAAACTTTGTTCTAGGAGGACATTCTCACATTATGCAACCCATGAAACGTTTTAACGATCATCAAGGTGCTTGGTATTCTCATGGTAATTTTTTGTCCGGCCAAGTAAGAGCATATGAAAAAGTCGGTGGAATTGGAGAGTATACCTTTAAGATGGATGTTGATGGAAAAGTTACTTTAGATTCTATGCGATTGATGCCAACTTATAATGTTGGCTATCCAGAATGGTCTTTTTATCAAGTAATTCCATTAGCAAAGGCTCAAGAATTTGGTCTGTGGAACGGTGATCGTTTATATGAAGAAGTAGAGCAACGATTCACTAACTATGAAAAAGACCTTGATTTTGTCCCTTATTTAGATTAACTCTATAAAGGATAGCATCTTTTTGCTCTCTATTCTGTATTTACAACTAGTTACTTACAAAATAGAGGATTGGGTGAATTATGAAAAGGATAATAGTTGTTTTAATGCTCTTTACTCAAAGTTTCAGTTTACCGAATGTTCATGCTCAAAAAGGTGAAATGACTTATCTCAAAAGCCAAACCGATAAAAATATGGTATCTTTAGAAGCTTGTCAAATACTTTTAAGAGAGACCCCACTGACTTCTTCAAATAGTCAAGAAATAATCTCAGATAAAGAGTTACAAAATCAATTTGAAGCCAATCAAGTGCGCATGACAGCCATTAATGAACGCTATCAAATTTTGAACCAAGAAATTATTTCTATTCAAGAAGGGCCTAGCAATTCCTTGAACGAGGCAAATCTTGCATTGGAAGAGGTCATTGAAACTCTTTACCAAAATTTATCAATTGAGCAGCAAGATTTTGTTTCCCTATCTGCTCAAGAGCAATTAGCCTTAATCAGTCAAGATGAAACAGTTATAGAATGGCAAGCTTACATTGAAGAGTTGAATCAAATTTTGGATCAATATATTAGTGAACAAGCCGAATTAGAAGCAGAATATCAACAATTACTCTATGATAACGAAACTTTAGGGGATCAAATGCAAAGTAGTAAGGAAACAATGGCCCAACTTAGTCAATGCCAGCTTTATCCTTATTCAACAACTGCTTACCTTATCAATCAAGAAAATATGCAATTAGACGCTTCTGATCTAGCGACTTTAATCGTCTCAATCGATAATTATTTACAAAAGATTGTCCCCAAAGCCTATGCTAAAGTTACTTTTCAACAAATTTATGATCTTTTTAATAAAAAGATGACTGTTGAAGAACTAAATAATAAGCTTACTGACAAGGAAGTGATTGTATTAGATGATTTTACTTTTACCTCTTACCAATATGCAAAAGAATTGAGCTTATTTGATATCGAAGTGATGGCTTACCAAGCCTTGAATAATTATTATATAAATAATAAGGCTGAAGTTTATCACGCTGTTTATAGTAATTTATTAAATCTAAAAGAAAGCCAATTACATTACTTTTATCTAATTAATAGTGAATTATTTGAAAATCTTAAGCATTATCTTGCAAATTATCTTAACCAGCATCAATTAATTAGTGATGAAAACATCCAACAAATTAAAACACTTCATGACCGTTATCAAATGAAATTAGTTTTATATAATGAGAATAATCAGACTTGGTCAGCTAATTTAGGGGCTGATTCGGGCTATTTATTAGAATATCAGGCAAAAGACTTACTTCAAACTCAAACGCCTAATAATGAATCAACAGATATGGCTAAAGAAGATGTAAAGCATGATCAGCCAGTAGATCAGGTCAAAAAGAACCTAAATGATAGAGGGTTACTTAAACTAGAAGATAAGCAAATAGCAAATGAAACGGATAAACAGGATAATTTAGCCTTCTTAAAAGACAAACTAGCCAATAAGACTAAAGGCAAAAAAGCCAGTAATTTAGCTAAACCCTCTGATAAAGATAAAAATATCAAAGACAAGACGCAATCAAATGATAAAAAATCACAACTTTTACCAACTACTGGTGAGCAAAAGTTCTATCTCAATATCGCATGGTCTCTATTGATAATTGGCTTAATCGCCTTATTAATTAACCGCTACTTTAAACAGCTTCAGCATAAAAAGCGAATACAAGATCATCTTTTCAATGAGGAGGATCTATTTTAGTTTCACTATTTAAAAACTTTCGATATAATAAACCTAATCGAAAGGGGCGTTTTATATGGATATAAATGATTTTAATGAAGCAGTTAAGCACTTTAAGCAAATAGATAGTCATGAAGCTTTTGAATTAATAGAAGCAAAAGAAGGGAATCTTATTTTTCTAGGTCGTGAGACTTGCCCATATTGCCGTTTGTTTGTTAGTAAGTTAGCGGAAGCTGCGATTACAAGTGATTTAAATGTTTATTTCTTACATTCACAAACTCAAAATGACCTAGAAGGAACACAAATGTTCCGTGAAAAATATAACGTTGTCACAGTTCCTGGATTAGTTTATGCTGATTCGAATCGTACAGAAACAGTTTGCGATTCTTCTATGAAAGTAGAAGAGATTATTGATTTTGCTAGAGCATACTAGCTCAGTTAACAGAGGAGAGTAACATTGCAAGACAAACAAAAACAAGTAAAAACTCCTAAAAGCCCAATTGTCTGGTTTTTCATTATGATTATTCTATTCTCAGCTACCATGTTGTTACGGCTAAAAAGTGACTCTATTCAAGAAGCAGGTCAAAGTTTTGGAATACAATCTCAAGTTGCTAAGGAATCATCTGAATCCTTAGCACTTTCAACAACAGAAATAACTGAGTCAAGCACTAAGACCAAGCCTGACCAAACTAGTCAAACAACGGTTGAAGAAAGTTCTATTTCATCTCAAGAATCTGATCAAATCAGAATCTCAACAACTATCGAAACGATAGAAAAAATTGAATCCAGTGAAAGTTTTGAACAAGCCTATACTCAATTACCACCAGCTAAAACTTATTCTATTTTTCAATTTAAAAACAATGAAATTCAAGATCGATTTGTAAAACGTGCTTTTGAAGTGATGATTCAACGTCTCATTGATGAAGATAAATTTTTCTCTGCTGTAGATTATCAATTAACTATCGATCCAACATTGGACGATAATATCTATATTTTGCATCTAGAGGAAAAATACGCTGATCAATTAATAGAACGAGGGTATTACCGCTTTGATTATCGTGGAAAGAAAGTTACTACATATTAAGTCAAAAAGCTCGGTACGGATTTAAGTGTCCTTATCGAGCTTTTTAAATCATAATTCTTTACTTAGCCAAACCCATTCCCAAATTTGATCGAATTTACGTTCAAATTTAGGAAAATTTCCTCTGATTATAAAACTTTAGGTTTTTAAAAATCGATCTGGTTTTGTTGATGAATCGGTAGACATGTAAGCAAGTTGATGATTTCTTTGGCTTTTAATCGACTTTCTAGTTCTTGATAGAGTAAATTTTTAAGTGTCCATTCATCATGCTCTGCTAATAAATACATAGCAATATTTGCTGAATGTTGATATGCTCTGCGAGGCGAAAAAGGGTAGGCATAGGCGAAGCCAATTATCTCTTGATCCATAAGAATTAGAAGAACGGCATGACTTTCTTGATAGCGAGTGACTTTTTCTTCAAATTTTTGGTTAGAAGGAACAGGACTTTCCAAAGTTAGCTGACTGTTTTGAATAAAGTCTTATAAATTGTTTGAATATCGTCAATATCACAAGGTCTAGCATCCTTGATGCTTATAAGTGGCATAAGACACCTCCTTTTGATATTCTATAATAAATATTTGAGCTTAAAATCAAAAATCATTGAAAGCGTTTACCTTTATAGTTATAATGAAAGTGTCAATTAAGTTAGAAAGGATGATCAGATGAGTCATAAAGTTTATACCAATTATTGGATGAATCGTCGTGATAATGTTGTGAAAGAACATGGATCTTACGCTACAGAGTCAGAAGCTCTCAGAGGGATAAAAGCTTGGTGGGAATTACAAAAAGATAATTACAAAGATGTTGTGGAAAGACGAACCAATTCAGGAGCTTTAGAAATCACTTACGGGGATAATAATTATTATTATCGTATTGTTGAAAGGGAGATGGATGAGGAACTTCCTTCATTGAAAGTAAAATTAAGGAGTCAAGGAGAAATTGAATCCTTAAGGAAGAAATATTTATTAGAAGATGAGCAAGTTTTATTTGATGAATTAGCCGAGCCTTATCGCGACCGTTTAGTCGAGGCTATGGGAGACGGTAAAAAAGTTCAAGATTACATATACGACCTGCAAGGTCGCATGATACGTCCTCTAAAAGTTGATAAATAATAAAATAAAAGAAGCTGAATATCCAGCTTCTTTTTTGTATGGTTTAGTAATAGTATTCATTACCTGAAGACTCAGGAGCGTAATCTACGCCTTCGTTAAAGATACCAGATGGATTCCAAAGAAGAAATTCAGTAATTCCATTTTCTTCCAAAGCAACAATTTGTTGTTGAACTTGAAGAGGTCCATATTCTTGATAGGTACCAGGTGCCAGATTCCAGTCAGTAAAGTCTTGTAACCATGGACGACTATTTGCCGCATTGGTAATATTTTTTAGGATGAGGTTTTCAGAATACATATATTGATCAACTAAGTTATAAGGTTCTAAGTCAGGAGCCGGTATACCAAAAAATCCTAAACCCCAGTGAGAAGGGTAGATCATAGAAGAAATCGTATCGACTCTTTCAGCAATTTGTTCAAAATTTTGACCGATTCCACGTACATCAGGAGCGTCCCCAGCAATTGCAGTATATCCAAAGATATCAGCTGAAACATCTGCGCCATATGGGGCTAATTTATCATTGGCTTCTTCTAAGAAATCATTAATGGCATAAACCCTTTCTTGTCCAAATTTTTCAGGGTCATCGGTTACATAGGTTTGATAGTTACCAATATTATAATCTAGTTGATCTGAGAAAGTTTGGAAACCTTCAGGGAAACGAACATAGTCAAATTGAATATCTTTAAAACCTAATTTAGCAGCTTCGATAGCAATAGTAATGTTGTAGTCCCAAATTTCTGGAAGGAATGGATTAATAAATTTAGCACCATTACCATCCTGCCAAATTTCTCCTGTTTCACTATCTTTAAAGGAATATTCAGGTTTGGCTTCAGCCACTAGTCGATCTTTGAAAGTTACAATGCGAGCGATTGGATAAATTTGACGTTTTTCTAATTCTTTCAAAAGTTCTTTAATATCTACATTGTTATAAGAATTTTGATTAACTAAAGGATTGTCTGTTTCTAATTTTGTTTGAATAACCCCCTCATCATCCTTAAAATCAATAACCACTGCATTTAAGGCGGTGGTTTCAACATAATCTAATAGGTAGTTTAGTCGTTCAGGATCAGAAAAAACAGAAGGAGCAAGATAAATGCCTTTAACACCTTCTTCAGGATAGGTAATATCGATGCCTGAATCATAAAAGAGGACAGAAGGTAGTTTCTCAGGTGCGGTAAGAATGGGATTATTGTGAGGCGATAAGCCCTCATAAGTATTATTTTCTCCTTGATTAATGCGGTTGTTGAATGCCACTACTTCTTCATCTGAATAGGCTAAGACTACTTCTGGAAGTTGGACTTTTTTGGCTTCTTTTTTATCTTCTACTTTTGGTTTACATGCTACTAGCAAAAGCATTAAAAAGGAAAGTAAAGTCAATTGTAAAGTGCGTTTTTTATTCATTTAAATCACCGCTTTCTAATTATTTGCCTGTAAGATTAACAAGGTAGACTTTTAAATTAACTAAGAGTGTATTTAAAGGTTCAAAGTATTCGAGAATTTGATCTAAGTTCATATTATTTTCCGTATATAAAAGATTAACATTATCAAAAACAGCGAAGAAACTCTCATGATCAATTTCTTCACTAGTGATAGATTGATAAGACTGATCTTCTATTTCAATGTTTTCAAGATAATTAGAAATATAGATATCTGTTTTATCACATAGATTGGTCGTATATTCAATAACTCTTGTTATTTGATCTTTGGGAAGTTGATCGTTTTCTGGTATGTCTTTAAGCTCTTGGCATAATTCAAGTAATTGCTGACGGCTTTCTTCCATTTCAGCTAATAAATCTTTGCGCTTTGCGATGTTTTTGTTAAGAGGATTATCACTCTGTCCAAAGCCGGATAAATCTTCACTTAAATTAATGGTCGCTTCAAAATCTTGTTGAAGATCCAATTCACGGTTTTGAATTTCACTAATATTTCCAATAATTAGAGTAACATTGTCTTGGATGAGACCAACAGTTCGTTTAGCTCTTTCTAATGAGTTTCCACAAGCAATAATGAGAATAGATAGGCTTAGGAGGATTAATATTTTTTTTGTTTTCATCGTTTCTCCTTGTCATTCATTTATAGTTTATCTAAATTGAACTTTTTAATACATCTAGTATATAATAATAGGTATTGTAAACACAAATATTATAACAAATTAGAATTAATTTGGACAAGGAGGATTAAATGACGACCACTTTTATCATAACGGCTATAATCGTAATACTGGATCAAGCTTTAAAAATATGGACCCAAAATCATTTAACGCTAAATCAAACGCTAGAAATTATTCCTGATTTTTTTCAGTTAAACTATATTCATAATACAGGAGCGGGTTGGGGCTTATTTGCCGGCCAACGTTTTTTCTTAATAGGGGTAACTTTTTTAGTGATTTTCTATTTAGTTTATTTAATTTGGAAAAATCGCTACCATAGCCCTTGGACTAAACTTGCTTATGCACTTTTATTAGGAGGGGCAGTTGGCAACTTAATTGATCGTTTAGTGAGAGGCTATGTAGTAGATATGTTACAGATTCGTCTGTTTGATTTTCCAATTTTTAATTTGGCAGATGTGGCGCTTACTCTAGGCGTTATTTTATTGATTATAATGGTTATATGGACCGAAGAAGGAAGTGATTTAATTTGACAGAAGCATTAAAGCTCTCTAATAATGAAGCAGATCAAGACCGTTTAGATAAAGTTTTGACTAATTATTATCCAAATTTTAGTAGATCGCAATTACAAAAATTAATTAAAGAAAAAAGAGTAAAAGTTAACAATCAATTTTTAAAAGCTAACGCCATTTTAAAAGGGGATGAGATGATTACGATTGATTTTCCTGAAAAAGAAGCCAGCCCTGAAGAATTCGAGTTGATTGCTGAAGTGATGGAGTTAGAGATTATCTTTGAAGATGACAGTTTTTTGCTTGTTAATAAACCAGCTGGGATGGTTGTCCATCCTGCTAAAGGACACACTAACGGAACTCTAGTGAATGGCCTCTATCATTATTTAGGAAAAGCGCTATCCCAAGGCTTTCAATCTTACCGACCAGGAATTGTTCATCGAATTGATAAAGATACCTCTGGTTTATTAGTAGTAGCAAAAAATGATCAAGCCCATCGTCACTTAAGTCAACAATTGGTGGATCACACCATGGGGAGGACTTATGTCGCTTTAGTTAATGGGCAAGTTGAAAGCGACTCCGGACATATTGAAATGCCTGTTAAACGTGACCCATCCAATCGCTTAAGATGGCATGTGGATCCCTCGGGTAAAGAAGCTATTACTGATTTTCAAGTGCTGGAACGTTTTCAATACGCCACATTAATGCAATTAAAGTTACAGACTGGTCGGACTCACCAAATTCGCATCCATATGGAAGCTATAGGTCATCCAATTATAGCCGATCCACTTTATCGCAGAAATCTTCAAAATTTACCGGGGGAATTAGCTAATCAAAAAGACGGGCAACTATTACATGCAAAGGCCATTGATTTATTACATCCTGTTACAGATGAGCCCTTACATTTTGAATGTCCATTGCCCTTAAAGATGCAAAAAATTATAAATAGTCTAAAATAGTTAGAAAAGGAGGGAAGTAGAGATGTCTGAGACTAATCAAAAGATTTTAGCTAAGATCCGAAATTTATTGACTTTAGCTGAAGATGGCGGAAATGATGAAGAGAGCCAAACTGCTTTGCTGATGGCTCAAAAACTGATGTTAAAACATAAAGTCTCTCAGCAAGAAGTTTCTGATAAAAAAAGTCCAGAAATCATTTTACGCTCCTTATCAGTCTATAAACGCTTGTATTGGTGGGAAAAAGTTTTAGTTAGGATTATCGCCGATAATTTTCGTTGCATGTTTTATATCCAAAGTAACCGATTACCTCATCAGCATTCGGTTCAACGCAAAATTGTTTTAATGGGTTTTCCAGAAGATGTGGATCTTGCTTTTCAAATGTTTAATTTAGCAGCGGATACAATGAAGTATTATTCTAAAATTCATCTAGCTGAATTAAGTGAAGAAGATTTAAGCAGCAATCCTCTATCTCAGTTGAGAAAATCCTATTATCAAGGATTTATGGACGGACTTAAGGAAAAGTTTGATATCCAACGTCAAGCCATGATGAATGAAAATGAAAAGTATGCCCTGATTATTCAAACGCCAGAAGCTGTCAAAGAAAAATTTAACCGAGAAATAACGGGTTCACTCACATTTAATCAACCTTCCTTTTCGCGATCTAACCATGCCTATCAAGACGGCTTTCAAAAAGGAAAAAATGTCAATCTCACCCAAGCTCAGATAAATCACCAAGCAGAGTCCAATCATTAAAACAATTTTATAATTGGATATTTACTATGATTGAAGCCAATCGGCGTCTCTTAGCCAAATGATTAATTGTAGAATGGATCTTTTTATATGAGCAAGTCAAATTCCGACGATTTATTCTGCTTTAAAAATTGGAGATTCGGTTTTAATTGATGATGGGGTAATTACTACAAAAGTGAGTAAAGCAAATGATAAGTATGCTGTATTAGGGATAAAAAAGTAAAGAGAAGATCCAAGCGCCAAAAAGCTGAAAAAGGGACTTCACTTTCCTCAAACAATTTTTGAAACAGATATTTTAAATTAAAAAGACAAGCAAGGTATCGCTTTTGCTTGTCAATGTGCCGATGTAATTGCTTGCTCATGCATTAGAACTGCTCAGGATATTAAAGAAATTCAAAAACAACTTCAAATTGAATTAGGTAAGGCTGCGAGTTATATGCCAATTATGGTTAAAATAGAAACCGTCCAAGCCATTACGAAGCTAGCTGAAATTATCTTACAACTGCGAGCTAGCAGCCTTTCGCTTTAATGATCGCGCGTGGCGATTTAGCTGTTGAAAGAGTTTATATTCGCTTAGCCGAACTTCCACAGCCAATCATGTGGATGGCTGAAGCAGCTGATGCCCCCGTCGTTTGGGGCACAGAAGTCTTCGATAAATTAATTAAAACCGGTGTGCCGAGTCGCTCTGAAGTAACAGATGTTACTGAGGGAGCTCGCTCAGATTGTGTCATGATAAACAAAGGCGATTATGCAGTGGCAACGATTAAAATGCTTGATCCTATCTTTAAAAGAATGCAAGGTCGCCTCGACCAAAAGACACCACAACTTAGCGTTCTAAATCGTGCAAATCTAGGGTCTACTCCTCCTCTTGACAAGTAAAGAGTTGAGGATAGTTATGGCACTCTGGATTGCGCGGATGACAAATTCTCCTACCGAATAGGATTAAAGATTGATGGGCTTGAGTCCATTGGTCTTTATCCAAGACCTCCATTACACGATTTTCAACTTGACGAACACTCGCACCAGGATCAACAATCTGATGATGGAGGCAGATACGATGGATATGCGTATCCACTGCAAAGGCAGGAATTCCAAAGCCGACACTCAAGACCACGTTGGTTGTTTTACGACCAACTCCGGCCAGGGCTTCAAGATCTTTACGATTACCAGGAATTTCACCTTGATGGCGTTCCATTAATTGATTGGCACATTTGTGGAGATATTTTGCCTTGTTGCGATACAAGCCGATTGTTTTTAAATAAGGCATTATCTCTTGCGGGCTCGCTTTTGCAAGTTCTTTAGGACTAGGGTAGGCGGCAAATAAGGCAGGCGTCACTTTATTAACCGCTACATCGGTTGTTTGAGCACTCAATAATACAGCTACTAATAATTGATAGCGGTTTGAGAAATTTAATTCTGCTTTAGCATCTGGAAATAGAGCAATGATTTCTTCTAATACATGACGTGCACAGTGGTTAGTTAGCATAATAAAACCCTTTCTAAAAATTAATCAATTATCAGTCTTTAATGACTATCATAAGTAATCTCTGTCAATTTCTCAAATATCTTTTTACAGATAAAAAGATAGTCATCCACAAGATTTTGTGTTAGTATTAAAAAAACGACACTACATCTTGTGTTATTTTTTAATTTAGGAGGAAACCATGGCTATGATAGTTATTGGAGGAATGATTGGAGCTGGCAAAACAAGCTTAGCGACTTTTTTAGGTAAGGCCTTAAAGAGCCAGGTGTATTACGAAAATGTAGATGATAATCATATCTTACCCTTATACTACACCGCAAGTGAAGAAGAACAAGAAAGAAAAAGGTATCCATTTTTATTACAATTAGACTTTTTGTCCAGTCGTTATCGTGATATCAAGAAAGCTTTTTATCACCCACATAATATAATAGATCGTTCCATTTATGAAGATTGGTATTTTGCCAAGGTCAACCATCAAGCGGGTAAAATTTCGGACGAAGAATTTATTATTTATGAGAAATTATTAGACAATATGATGGAAGAATTAGAAGATTTACCCAAAAAAGCACCCGATCTGATGGTTTATTTACATGGATCTTTTGAAAGCATTTTAAAAAGAATCAATCAAAGAGGTCGCGATTTTGAACAAGACCCTGAATTAATCGAGTATTATTATCGTCTATGGCAAGGTTATGATGATTGGGTAGATAACCATTATCATGCTTCCCAAGTTTTAAAGATATCGATTGATGAATTGGATGTCTTAAATAATCCTGCTGATGCAAAAAAAGTGATACAAATGGTTATTGTTAAACTAGAAGAGCTAGGGGTTCCTGCCGATGGATATGGACAAGATTAAAGACTTTAGCAAAACTTATTTAAGACAAGAAAAAAGTGGGCATGATTGGTTACATATCCAACGGGTGGTTGCCAATTGTGAGCAAATAATCAAACATATACAAGAGCCTATTAATGTTGATGTTGTTTTGGCAGCTGCTTATACCCATGATTTATTAGATGAAAAAATAAAAGTTGATTACCTCCTTACGGAAAAAGATGTAAGACATATACTTAAAGAAGCCCAAATGTCTCTGGAAGAAATAGAGCAAGTCTTACGTATTATAAAAAACCTCTCTTTTGCTGCCAATTTAATAGAAAAACAACACTTAACATTGGAAGGCCAAATTGTTCAAGATGCCGATCGCCTAGATGCAATCGGTGCGATTGGTATTGCTAGAACTTTCTACTACGGAGGTAGCAAGGGGCATAGTCTTTATGATCCGAAAGCTGTTCATACTTCGGCACAAGCTGTATGCTCCAAAGAAACTTATCGTCAAGTAAGAAACGTACGCCAGCATTTTGATGATAAGTTATTAAAGCTCAAAAACTTAATGAATACTAAAGCTGGGCAGGAAATGGCTAAAAATCGTCATCAGTTAATGATTGACTTTCTACAAGCTTTTGATCAAGATACCCTCTCAAATACCAATCAATTGAGTTAAATGGCCTGGGCAGTTGACTATAAAGTTTTCAAGATGTCAACCGTAAATGAAAATGTCCTGAAATTTTAAAAATTTGCGGGATAAAACTA
>NZ_JBNUPL010000010.1:0-61980 GCF_050409445.1 Facklamia sp. P13055 | reverse complement strand
ACAGAAGCTCCCTATTTTTATTTGTTTTATGTCACATATGTATTATCGTCTAACAACATAAGTAAGAATAACTTGCAATGTATTATCGTCTAACATTATCGTCTAACAATTATTCTATCAATTTCTTTCACTTAAAATGTTAAAAAGCTTAATAAACTCATCCAAATTTAATGTTTCAGCGCGACGGCTAGGTAAAATATCCGCCTTAGCAAAGCAACTTTCTAAGTAAGTTGCTTCTTGATTGGGATAATAAACTTTTAAATTATTCCACAGGGTTTTTCTACGTTGTTTAAAGCAAGCTTGAACAAACTGTTGAAATGACCTACTGTTTTTAAAGTTGTGAGATGGATTTTCTAAGCTCGTTAATTTTAACACAGCAGAATCGACATTGGGTCTGGGCATAAAAACAGTGGGAGGGACAATAAATGCTAATTCCGCTTTCATTTGAAGCTGAATAGCTACTGTTAGTGAATTATAAGCTTTGGTTCCTACTTGCGCAGTCATGCGCTCAGCTACTTCCTTTTGCATCATCATGACTAAAGAATCAAAGGACAACTGGCTAGCTAGTAAATGCATAATGATAGGCGTCGTAATATAATAAGGTAAATTAGCGACCACCACTAAGCGTTTACTTTGGTGTAAGTAAGCATAATCTGATTGACTAAAATCAACTTTTAAAATGTCTCGATGAATAACTTCAACGTTTTCATAGGGAGATAGGGTATCTTGAAGAATATTTACAAAACGTTGATCTATTTCAAATGCCAACACTTTCTTAGCAGATAAGGCCAAAAACTCTGTCAGAGCACCTATTCCTGGACCTATTTCGATAACGGTTGTTTCTGAATCAATCTCTGCTACTTCTACTAACCTTTGTAGAATTTGAGGCTCTACTAAAAAGTTTTGCCCTAAACTTTTCTTCATTTTTATATCATACTGCTTCATAATCGAACTTGTACGACTGGGTGTTGCTATTAGTTTATGATCAATATCTTTATTCACTTTCTTCCCTCCTTTTTAAATAAGCTAGTATCTCTTGACGACTTACTTGGTACTTAGCCAATTGCTTTTGTAACTGCTTAGCGTTAACGTGTCCTAAATTAAAATGATTAGCTACTGTCTGCCTTAAAACATTGGCTTGCTCTGTTCCAGCTAGACCCATAGCCACCAGTTCTGCCATGGGTATCGGTTTTAATTCTTTTTGAGGCGACATCTTTGTTACTTTACTTAAGGCTGCTTGAATATCGGCTGCACTGGCATGTTCAATTCCCAAAGAATCTTTTTTACGATGTGAATTTGCAGCTTCTTGACTTAAAAAAGCTTCTTTAACGCTTGGAATTTGAGTACGAATAATTCTGCGAATGCGCTCGCCAGGATAATCAGGATCAGTAAAGACTATTACGCCAAATTGCTTATTAGCTTCTTCAATTCGGCTGAGGATTTCTTGATCAATGGCCGACCCATTGGTTTCAATCACTTTAATACTTGGGCCAAAAATCTGATTAAGACGTTGGGTATCAGATCGACCTTCTACTACCACCACTTCGGTGGGCACTTCTATTTCTTTCATTAAGCTTCCTCTTCTGGTTGCCAATTAAATAGCTTAAAGGCGTTTTCACTTGTTATCCGGGCAACTTCTTCGACGGAAAGGTTTCTAACTTCAGCCAACTTTTCCGCTACATACTTAACGAAAGCTGGTTCATTTTGCTTTCCTCTCATTGGAACAGGGGCTAAGTAAGGAGCATCTGTTTCGATCAATAGTTTATCTAGTGGTGTAATGGCCGCAGCTTGACGGACATCTTCCGTCTTTTTAAAAGTGACCACCCCACTAAAAGATAAGTGCATACCTAAATCTAAAAAGCGCTTCGCCTCCTCAGGTCCTTCTCCAAAAGAGTGCATAATTCCCCCAGCTGCTGGAAGCCCTTCTTCCTTAAGAATTCGGTAGCAATCTTTGGTTGCTTCGCGATTATGAATAGTAATTGGTAGATTATGTTCCTTGGCAATGGCTATTTGCCTTCTAAAGACTTTAGCTTGAATATCTTTGGGAGAGGTATCCCAATGATAATCCAAACCTATTTCACCTAACATTTTGACACGATCTAATTCTAACCACTTATGTAAATCGTCTTCAAAAGCTTGATCATAATAAATGGTTTCGGTGGGATGACAACCTACCACACTAATCAAATGCTTATGCTCTTGGCTAAGCGTTAGACTGCGCTCGATGGTAGGACGATCAAAACCAACAACTGCTAAAAAACCGACGCCTGCTTCTTTAGCTCTTTGTAAATATTCTTCTTCTTTCCCATGAAATTGGGAGACATTTAGATGAGTGTGTGTATCAAATAATTTCATTTTTTCCTCTCCAATCTTTTGTTATTTTAACATAACTCGTTCTTTTCAAACAGATAGGCTCATTAAACATAAAAAGGACAAGTGCGAATACTTGTCCTTTTTATTCTTTTTACCCAATCAGTGAACCATTTTTGGCTTGATCTGGGGCAAAAACTAAATGTAAATCTTTGCCACTTTCAGCAGATAAAATCATACCTTGACTAATATGACCCATCATCTTTCTCGGTTTAAGATTTGCCACAACCAAGACTTTTCTGCCAATTAACTCTTTGAAATCCGGATAGTATTTTTTAATACCCGATAAGATTTGACGATGACCTTGGTCACCTGCATCCAGTCTAAAGCGTAACAACTTATTGGAGCCTTCTACTTCGTCGACATCAATAACTTCTGCTACTTTAATTTCAGTTTGAATAAAATCATCAAATGCTACTTCTGCCGTTTCAGCATAGCTTAACTGAATTGCTTCCGGGTCCCAGTCAGGATCAGATACTGTTAAATTAGCTGAAGAAATATCCTTTTGACTTTCAAGAGACATGGCTTCTTGTAAATAAGTAATCTCTTCTTCCACTTCCAAACGAGGAAAGATAGGAACACCTTTTTTAATTACCTGCGCATTTTCTGCAAATTGACCAAAAACTAGATCGCTTAAATTAGCGTTTATTTCTTCCTCAACACCCAATTGTTTGAAGATTTCCAATGGAGCCTGTGTCATAAAAGGTCTTAATAAATGACCGATGATGCGTAAGCTTTCTGCCAAATGGAACATTACAATGGCTAAACGATCTGTTAATTGTGAGTCTTTTGCTAAATTCCAAGGTTCAGTTTGATCAATATACTTGTTAGATCTAGAAACAATCGCCATTAAGGCGTCAATCGCTTTATCAAAAGCCATTAATTCCATTTTTTCATGGTATGCTTCTAAATGATCTGTTAAATAATTAGTGAACTCTTTATCCAAATCATTTTGTGACTGCAAAACTTGCTTGTTAGGTACGGCACCTTGGAAGTATTTATTAATCATCGCAACAGTACGGTTGAGCAAGTTTCCTAAGTCATTGGCTAATTCAGTATTGATGCTTTTAACGAAGTCTTCTGGTGTAAATACAGAATCACTCCCCAAACTCATCCCTCTTAAAAGATAGTAACGAGTCGCATCAAGACCATATCGTTCAATCAAAATCTCTGGGTAAATCACATTCCCTTTGGATTTAGACATCTTGCCATCTTTCATGACAATCCAACCATGGGCATAAATACGTTTCGGTAAAGGAAGATCTAAAGCCATTAATAAGGCGGGCCAATAAATCATATGGAAGCGCGAAATATCTTTGCCTAAGACGTGAATATCCGCAGGCCAAAACTTTTTAAAAGCTTCATCATTATCGCTACCATAACCTAAAGAGGTGATATAATTAGATAGTGCATCAATCCATACATAAACAACATGTTTAGGATTTGTCTTCACTGGGATTCCCCAACTGAAGGAGGTCCTTGATACTGCTAAGTCTTCTAAACCAGGTTTGATAAAGTTATTAATCATTTCATTTTTTCGAAATTCAGGTAAAATCACTTGATCATCGGATTCGTAATATTCAATTAACCGATCCGTATATTTGGCTAATTTAAAGAAATAAGATTCTTCTTTTACTAGCTCTACTTCATGGCCGGAAGGAGCAATTCCTCCCACGACATTACCCTTTTCATCTTTAAAGACTTCCGCTAGCTGCGTTTCGGTAAAATACTCCTCATCACTGACTGAATACCAACCTGAATATTCACCCAAATAAATATCGCCTTGTTCTAATAATTGGTCAAAAATCTTTTGAACCGCTTGAACATGATAGTCGTCAGTAGTACGAATAAAATGATCATTAGTTATTTCTAGTTTTTGCCAAAGCTTTTGAATTTCTTCAGCCATTTCATCAACATATGCTTTGGGCTCTAAATTTAATTCCTCAGCTTTTTGTTCAATCTTTTGACCATGTTCATCAGTTCCAGTTACAAAGAAAACATCGTAACCCATTAAACGCTTATAGCGTGACATGGTATCAGCAGCTAGAGTGGAATAAGCATTTCCTATATGCAATTTACCACTGGGATAATAAATCGGTGTTGAAATATAAAAAGTTTTTTGTTCGGTCACGGATGAGTGCCCCTTTCAAATAAATTATCTCTCATATTATATCATAGATTAGAAGCAGTCTTTTGCTTAATTAAATGATTGTATAAAAAAAGAGTCAGTTTCCTGACTCTCATTAATTTTTATAAGACTCTTACCGCAAACGATGGGGTAAATGTTGAAATGCTTGAGTAACCTAAAGGTGTGCCTGGTTGAGAAGCATGAATATAATTTCCTCCACCAGTTGCTAAAGCAACGTGGTAAGTTCCTCCAGGACTACCCCAGAAGTATAAGTCACCTGCTTGTGCTTGGTCTATTGAAATTCTAGTGCCCGCATTTTCTTGAGCACCAGTCCATCCACCAATTTCCATACCATAGGTCTCTTTGAAAACATATTGAACAAACCCTGAACAGTCAAATCCTGCTGGAGATTTACCTCCCCATACATAAGGGATACCAATATATTTTTCAGCATTTCCGATTAATGATCCAGTATTATATGACAAGTCTGGCGCTTGGACTTCTTCGATTACTTCTGCAGTGGTTGCAATCACTTCAACCGCTGTTGTTTCTAATGGCTCAAGACTCGTTTCAACAACTTGTGTTGTTTCAACTGGCGCAACAGTAGTTTCGATAGCTTGTGTTGTCTCAATAGGCTCTAAACTTGTTTCTACTGCTTGAGTTGTAACAACTGCTTCTTCACTTTCAATTGTCTCTAGTGAAGCAACTACTTCATATGAAACTTCTGCTGTTTGTGTAGTCTCTTGAGATGTTTCAATTGTTTCTAATGGTGCTACTTCTGAAGTTACAACATCTTCACTAGATTCAACAACTGCTTCTTCAACTGCTTGTGTGTTCTCAATAATTGCTACTTGAGTTGCCGCTTCAAAGGCCGCTGCTTCTGCTTCTAGAGCTAGACGGTTTTCTTCAGCTAATTCTGCTTGTCTAGTTAATTCTGCGTAAGCTAATTCTGCTGAAGCTGTTTCAACTTCTAAATCACCTTTTAATGCTTCTAAGCTGATCATTTTATCAACTTTTGTTGCTTTAGCTTTTTCAGTCGCTACTTTTTTAGCTTCAACACTTGCCATGTCTTCTTTTTGACTATTTAATAAATCCTTATTAGAAGAAACCAGCTTGATAATTACATCCATTCGTCCAACGAAATCAGAAAGTGATTCTGAAGATGCTAAAATATTTAGGTAGTTGGTAGTTCCACCTTTTTCTTGAATAGCAACCGCTTGTTCAGCAATTAACTCTTGACGCTTGTCAATCATTTCTTGTAGTTCTTCAATTTCTTGGTTTAATAATTCAATTGTTTGGTTATCGTCTGAAATCGAATTTTGAAGTTGCTCAGCCTCTTCTTTAATTGTTTCAATTTGATTGTATGAATTTACTAACTGAGCATATAGCTGAGTTTGTTCAGCATTTAAATTATTTACTTGATAATCAATGTTTGCATTAATACCCTCAATATCTTGAGCATAGATTGGTAAACTACTAACTGATGAAAGTATAATTGATGAAGTTAATAATGTCGTTAATAGCTTCTTAGAAAATTTGATTTTCATTCTTATTAGCTCCTCTTTGAACTTTTATTTAAATATATCTATTGATACTTTTCTCTTAACAAGAATGATATTAACACATTAAACATCAAAAAAGGGCGTTTTCGTTGAATCGTATAAGACTTGTAACCTTATTGAAACATTTGAACAGATAAAAACATCCTTAGAAATTTTCTAAGGATGTTTTGAACCAACCGCTATTTTAAAGTGACCAGTGTATAGTGTTTTTTCCCGCGTCTGACAATAATATAAAGGTCTCCAATGGCATCTTTTTGACTGATTTCATAATCCAAATCAGTTACTTTTGTGCCATTAATTAATATAGCACCGTTGCTAACAAATTCTCTGGCTTGTCTTCTGGACTGAACGATCCCTGTCTCCACTAGCCAGATTACAATATTCATTGCTTCTTTATTCGCTAGTGCATGCGGCATATTTTTAAATCCTGCTTCAATTTGTTGAGTAGTTAGATTACCCACATTACCGGTAAACAGAGCGTGAGTAATTTTTTCGGCTTCTTCTAATGCTTCTTGACCATGCACAAACCGTGTGATTTCCTCAGCTAAACGACGTTGTCCCTTTCTTAAATGCGGTTGTTCAGCCACTTCTTTTTCTAAAGCTTCAATTTCTGATTGCTCGAGGAAAGTGAAATATTTTAAATATTTAACAACATCATCATCTGCTTGATTAAGCCAGAATTGATAAAATTCATAAGGAGTCGTCTTTTCTGGATCTAACCAAACAGTTTCTCCTCCTGCTGATTTGCCAAATTTAGTACCGTCTGACTTAAGCATTAAAGGAATAGTTAAACCATAGGCCTCTGCTTCTGTTCCTTCCATACGACGGATAAAATCTAAACCTGCTGTAATATTTCCCCACTGGTCACCACCACCGACTTGTAATTGAACATTTTGTGTTTGGAAGAGGTAATGAAAATCAACGGATTGAAGAATTTGGTAGGAAAATTCAGTAAATGAAATTCCATTCTCAAGTCGACTGGCTACAACATCCTTAGCCAACATCGTATTAACATTAAAGTGTTTACCATAATCTCTCAGAAATTCTAATAAAGAGAGTTTACTTAACCAATCATAATTATTCATTATTTTGAAAGTATTATCAGCCGAATCCCCTTTTAAGAACAGTTTTTCCATTTGTTGTGTCAGCTTCTGAGCATTTTTTTGGACTACTTCCATTGTTTGTAAGCTTCTTTCACTGGTTCGACCTGAAGGATCGCCAATCGATCCTGTTGCCCCTCCAATCAAGACAATCGGTTGGTGACCGGCTAATTGAAACCGCTTTAAAACCATAAAAGGAATTAAATGCCCAATATGCATAGAATCCCCCGTTGGATCTACTCCGCAGTATAAGGCAATCGTTTTTTTAGATAATAGCTTCTCTAAACCCTCTGCATCTGTTTGTTGATTGATAGCGCCTCGCCACTTTAAATCTTCAATTATTGACATCACATTCACTCCCACTCGTTCTTTCGTTTTAGTATAAAGTCTATTCTACTATCTTGCAAGCCTATCTAAGACCAAGCTTTGGGACTCCATGCATTAGCATCTAATTGGTCTCTATTTTGTTCAATTCTCTTCTCTTGCTCTTTCAAAACAGCTAAAGCTACCTTTAAAACAGCACGACTTGGATAATCTTTGCAACTTTCTACCCATTTTTCAATAGGAACTTGGAACATCTTTGCTTTTTGCATATTATCTTTACTACTCCTCATCAAAAAGTTCTAATTCTTTTAGCTCGTCTGCTTGGTCAATTAATTTCTGAATAAATTGGTCATATATATGCTGATCAAGCGGGTCTAAATTTAATTTTAGTCGATCAAGTTCTTCTAACAAAACATTCACCTTATCTTCTAGTAAATAAAGTCGACCTGTTTTTAAATAAGTCACGTAATCAATCATTAAATGATATTTTTCTTCTTCTGTTAAATAATGAAATTGTGAAATAATAAAAGGTGGACGATACTTCATAGCAAAATCGTTTGCCCAAGCATAATAAGGTGACATTAAGTCCGCTAAACTAACTCCCGCTCGTTCACCTGGTTGAAAACTTTCGAGTCTAGAACCTACCGTTAATACAATTCCAAATTCTTTATCTTGTAAAATTTTCACTGTCTGTTTAAAGTTTAATTGATCATTAAACACTTGGTCCATCCAAACCTTTAAGATAGCCGGTGCTTGATACCAATACAGAGGAAATTGAAATAAAATACGCTCATAATCAGCCATTCTTAAAAGCTCTTGTTTGGAATCAAAAAAACCTTTGTCTTGCCACTCAGCCGTTAAATCAACGTAGTCTGTTTGGGTGAGCGCTTGGCCACTAGCTAATAAAAATTGCTGGCTAGAAGAATTTGCTAGCTGATCATGGGCGATAAAGCATAAAACATCCATATCTTTCCTCCTTATTTCTTATATCCAATTATTTTAACAAAAGCACTCCAACTTCCAATAAATAACCTTTTAATAAAAGGCATGAATTGAAGGTGAAGTGCTTTTCTTAATTAAAAATCAAAGGCATATTAGTAATAATTATCGTCATTAACTTCAGATGTCTCGATTACTTGTGTCGATTCAACTGGTTCAGATGTTCCTGGTCGAACAGTTGTACTTGGAGGTGTTGGCTCTGGATTAGTCCATGAGTTTTCTGGTTCCTCGTAATAATAATCGTTAGAAGTCTCAACAGTTTCAGCTATCTTTTGAGTTGTTTCAACTACTTCAACCGTTGTTTCCTCTGATCCTTCGAAAAGTTCCTTATTATCTTCAAGAGCTTGACTTAAACGCTCAGATGGTTCCAAAGAGCTAACTAAGAGTTGATAGTATTGTGGCACATCTTTAGCTATTTTTGCCACTTCTTTAATCACTTTATGGGTATAAGTATCCGCTTTTTTATTCATTGTTTTATACAGAGAAGGAAGTGAATCTTTGACTTCTAATAATCGCTGATCGAATTTGCGCATAGCTTGTGCTATTTTACCAATATTACCATCAACGATATCAATTTTTTCTACATCTTTGAAAAGTTCTAAAAGTTCATCACCTTCAACAACACTTTCTTCCACTTGATCAATCAGAAGATTAATCGCCTTTTGAAAAGCATCTAATTCTACTTCTTGATTTGAATCCGAAGTCTGCTCATCAATTCCAATTTCTTCATAGTAATATTCTTCTTTTACCTTGAGCACTTTTTCTTTAGTGAGCCCTTCGCGGATCATTAAATCTTCATTCACTTCATTTCCACGGATAGCATCTTTGGTTCCTGCAAAGAAGTCATTGACCTCATTTTGTGCTTGGAAACGTTTTTCAATTTCTTTCAACTGATCAAGATATTGATTCTTAACAGTCGTTGATTCATTCAACTTATTAATATTCTTTTTAATTGGGTCTATCATTTCCACTTGGAATGATTCTTTTAAGAAATCTTGGTTTTCATCATAATATAGCTCATCAATTTGAGATTGAATATCGTCCAAAATGTTGGTGAATTCTTGGTTAGGCTTTTGAACAAGATTAGCTTTTGAATTTGAATTTACGTAAGCGTTCAAAGTAATGACTCCTACTAAACCTAAAATAAGAGCAATAGATATTATGCCTTTTAAAGTTTTCCCCACTCGATAGTCCTCCTTATCATGTCAGTTTTGTTAGTTATCATTAACAAGGGTACATTATAGCTTATTTGTTTTGACGTGGCAACGTTATTATAAAAACTGACCCTTTATTGAGTTCGCTCTCAACTTCTATTTTCCCATTATGAGCTTCAACCAAGGATTTGACAACAGCCAAACCGATGCCAGATTCCCCAAACTTTGTGTTTTTTCTTGAAACATCAACTTTATAAAACCTTTCCCATATGGAACGAATCTGATCGGTGTCAATCCCAATACCATGATCGATCACTTTTATTTGAGAACCTGCGTCTACCATTTTAGCTTCTAAAACAATCTCACTATCTTGCGAAAATTGAATGGCATTGGTTACTAAATTAATCAAAACTTGAGTAATACGATCATAGTCTGCCCATAAAGTGAAATCTGGTGCAATTTGACTAACTAATTGATCATTCTTTTCTTTAGCTTTTACTTGTAATTGGGTTTTTATATTTTCAAATAAAACTTCGGTATTGATAGAAACTTTATTTAGGCTGATTTGTTTGTTACGTATTCGTTCATAATCTAAATTTTCATTAACTAAACGTGTCAAGCGCTGCGTTTCAGAGTGGATGAGTTCCAAACTGCGATCCACTTGATTTTCAGGAATCATATCGTAACGTAAACCTTCTAATAATCCACTCATGGTTGTTAGAGGGGTTCGCATTTCGTGAGCCACATCCATCATAAATTGTTTCCTTAATGTCTCTTGTCTTTCAACTTCCGACTCATATTGAACAAGAGAATCTGCCATCTTTTGAAAATCTTTAGATAAATCAGCAAATTCATCCTGACCTTTGGTATTCACCTTAATTTCATAATTTCCAGAGGCAATTTCTTGACTGGCTTTTCGTAGCTGTTTTAACTTATTAGTCTGATAGATTGAAAAGAGAACACTCATCCCTAAGCCTGCAATACCTGCTAATAAATAAGCAAATAATACTTTTTCTTGCATGGCCGTCACTTTTTCTTCTAAATCTTCTAGTGGTGCCCCTAAACTAATAAAACCCGGAGGAAAACCTGCTACTTGATTTTCTTTCAAAGGAATGTAGACCGTTGCCATTTGTAACTGCGTGTCTGGGTCTACGTATCTTTGTGAGTAGCGTAAACCAACATTTCCACCCTTAGCAATCTGTTCCAGATCTTCTTTACTCAACTTCGAACCAAAGCGCTGATCATAAGTAGGATAAATTATTCGTCCATCGGACAAATTCACTTGGATAATTATTTTTTCACTTGACAGTAACTGGGATGCACGAACCAAATCTTCTCTCGAAAAATAATTATCAACTATATTTTCACCATAACGCAAGAGCTGCAATTCACGATCCTCATAGATCTTCTTTTCCATATAATCGGAAATACGGTATGCAGAAACCGTTAGGGCAGTCAATAATACTATTAAGAAAACAATTATTTGCTGCCATAAGAACTTCATAATTAATCACCTAGTTCTTCAAATTTATAACCAACTCCCCAAACTGTTTGAATCAACTGGGAACCATAACGCTCTATTTTTTGTCTTAATTTTTTTATGTGTGCATCTACTGTTCTTTCATCACCAAAAAAGGGATCTTCCCAAATACTCTTGAGTAATTGCTCTCTGGTAAACACTCGCTTAGGATGCTGAGCAAACATTACAAATAAATCAAATTCCTTAGGTGTTAAACTCTCTATTTTTTTATCGTGATAGTAAGCTTCACGTGTAGAAGTATTGATTTTGACAGTTTTTGTTTCAATATCAAACTCATTTTCTTCTTTAACAGCTGCATCAGCTGAAACTACTTGTGCTCTTCGATGCAGAGCTTTCATCCTCGCTAATAACGTCAAGGGACTGAAGGGTTTGGTTACATAATCATCCGCGCCCATTTCTAAACCAATCACTTGGTCGCTTTCAGAATCTTGAGCAGTTAGCATAATAATAGGCGTCTCTTTAGAAATCTGTCTAATTTTGCGACAAATGGTCATTCCATCCATAGAAGGTAGATTTAAATCCAGAATAACAATGTCCCAAATGTTAGGTTGCGTCCGATAGGCTTCAAATCCTTCTTTTCCATCACCATGAAAGCTTGCTTCAAAATTTTCTTTTTCAAAGAACATCCCCATCATTTCACAAACGGATTCATTATCCTCAATCATTAATATTTTCATTTGGCTTCCCCCTTTTTAAGAACCTACTGTTTTTTCTATTATACACAAATCTTATTATAAGAGACACTAGGTCTTCTCCACTCAGTCCAAGGTAGTATATAACAATTATAGTTTTTGGGCTTATTATTTTATAAAAACAAAAAACCGAGCAAGTATTTGCTCGGCAACTTTTTTAAAACAGCTTATCAATTTGAAATATCATTTAACACTTGCTGAATCGTTTCTTGGGACACCTGCATATCTTCCGCCTTCATCTCCATCTCTTGATTAGAAACCGCCTTAGATTTCGGCTTATCCAAGAGAGTAATTTCGCTGGCATTACATTCAATAACATAAATTTCTTCTTTTTCAGCGTTGAGATAGCTGCGACTTTGCATCATTCCTGATAAAGCAATGCGTTGCCCCTTGCATGCATACTTGTGAATCAATTTTGCCAAACCGTTCCAAGCGACGAAAGGAATAAAGTCAGTCACTGATTCACCATTACGATCGCGAAAAGGACGTTTGATTGCAATGACATTATTAGTAACAGCCGCTGAATCGCCAACCTCTTTTAACTGTATGTCTCGACATAATCTACCAACAAAAGTTACTTGATTCATATAATTCCTCCTTAATGGTGTTAATATTAAATACCAAAAAAGAAGTTTAAAAGTGCTAAGCAAATATATTATTTAGATTTTTTCGGCCAATTCAACAATTTTTCTCAACCGATGATTAACTCCCGATTTCGAAATAGGTCCGTTAGGAATTTGCTCTCCCAACTCTCTTAAGCTCATATCTGGATTTTCAATACGAAAACGTGCCATTTCTTCTAATTTTTCCGGTAAAGAGGACAATCCTTTTTTGGCTTCAATCCGTTTAATAGCTGCAATTTGTTTTTGCGAAGCATCAATTACTTTATTAAGATTAGCGTTTTCACAATTAACTAAGCGATTAACTGAATTCCTCATATCCCTAACAATCCGCACATCTTCAAATTTTAAGACTGCTCGATTGGCTCCAATAATTACTAAAAAGTCAGCGATTTTCTCTGCCTCTTTTAAGTAGGTGATATATCCGTTTCTACGAGCAATTGTTTTTGCATTTAAATGAAAATCATTCATCATTTTACAAAGATCTTCATTATGATCCTCATAACTCGAGTATATTTCTAAATGATAAGAGTTTGACTCCGGATTATTCACCGAGCCTCCCGCTAAAAAGGCTCCTCGCAAATAAGAGCGCTTCTTTGGGTCGTTTTGCATTATTTCGGGAGCCACTCTTGAGATGAGGCTTAATTGATCAAAAATTTCTAAATCTTCTAAAATTTCTTGTACATGATAACGACAGCGCACAATATAGACATTGTTCTTTTTTAATTTCATTTTGCGCCGAACAATCAGTTCGCTTTCAGCATCAAAGTAGTCCTTGAGTAAGGTATATAACCTTCTTGCGATTGCAGCATTTTCACTTTGTACATTTAAAATTAGCTTTTGTTGATAAATAGAAACCGCACCATTCATGCGGATCAATGCCGCTAATTCTGCTTTGGCATGCTCTTTGTGAACTTCTAATAATGTACATTCTTTTTTTACTTCTGCTGCAAATGTCATCCTACTCTCTCCTTAACCAACATTTAGTCCATTTATAAAACTGAGTGCTTATTTGAATCAGAACTATTTTTATCAAGCAAACGCACACTATTCAATAAGTGCCCTAATTCTTCAACAACCTTATCCGTATCATGATAAGCGCCGCCTTCTTTCATACTTAAAAACTCACTAGATATAACCCGACATCCTAAACGACGCAAACCATTGAAATCGTGTTTTACTTGAAGCAGATACTCTTTGTTTGGTTGATTGATAATATATTCTTTGGGAACTTCTGTAGTATTAACCAAAACGGTATCGACAAATCGAACTCCCAAATGATTATGTAATACTTCAATATGATCTGCATCCGTAAAGTTTTCTGTTTCTCCTAATTGAGTCATAATATTACAAATATAAACTACCTGAGCATTGGTTTTTGATATCGCTTGTCCAATCTCATCAATCATTAAATTGGGCAAAATAGAAGTATACAAACTGCCTGGACCTAATACAATTAAGTCTGCTTCCATGATTGCTTCCACAACCCTTGAAGAAGCCTTAACGGCAGGTTTTCCTTCAATAGTCATTACATTAACTTCTTGAATGCGTTTACGATGGTGGGCTATTTTCGACTCGCCAACAGCAATCGTTCCGTCTTCAAATAAAGCTTGCAAAATTAATGGTTCAGGAGCTGCTGGTAGGATTTGACCATTAATATTCATAAATTGCGATAAGATATCAATGGCTTCCGACAGTGAGCCTTTCATTTCCTTTAAAGCGGCAATCAAAAGATTTCCAATGGCATGGCCTGCTAAAAAATCATCATCCGTGTTAAAGCGATATTGAAAGAGTTCAAGTAAGACTGGGTCTGCTTCGGAAAGAGCTGACATACAGTTACGGATATCTCCCGGTGGAACAACGTTAATATAATCACGAATAACGCCAGATGACCCTCCGTCGTCGGCAACAGTAACGATTGCTGTAATGTTGGCATCTAATTTCTTTAGCCCTCTTAAAATTACAGGCAAGCCGGTTCCCCCACCGATTACCGCAACTTTATAACGAGCTTGACGCATCTGATTCATTTCTAGCAACCTTCTTTAATACTTGGTTTTGGTTTTTTGCCATATCACGGTGATTAACATTTGTACAATAATTCATGCGAGTAAAATGTTCGCCAATTCTTTCAGCTAGGGCCACTGAACGGTGTTGCCCCCCTGTACAACCAATCGCTATCACAGCCCTACTTTTGCCTTCGCGTTTATAGCCAGGAACACAATAATTTAATAAGTCGATTAGCTTATTATAAAAAATTTGACTTTCCGGTTGACTCATAACATAATCATAAACCGCATTATCCACTCCAGTTAATCCTCTTAAATCTTGAATATAATAAGGGTTAGGTAAAAAACGCACATCCATGACAACATCTGCATCTATTGGAAGACCATACTTAAAACCAAAAGAGACTACATCTATTCTAAAGGTAACTTGCTCCTTTTCAGCAAAATGTTCCATAATATAAGCTCTTAGTTGTCTGGGTTTCATTTCAGAAGTGTCTACAATCATTTGAGCACGCGTTCTTAAATCGCGTAATAACTCTTTTTCTTTAGCAATCGCACTCAATGTTGAGACTTCATTTGCTTGTGATAATGGATGATGTCTACGTGACTCCTTATAACGAGAAACCAATTCTTGGTCATTGGCTTCTAAAAAGAGAATTCTTGAAGTAACATCTTGATTATTATCCATCGTACCGATTATATCCGATAACTCATCAAAAAACTCCCGTGTTCTTAAATCAATTACCATAGCGATTTTAGTGATTTTACCTGATTCTCGCATCAATTGCCAAAAGGTTGGCAAAAGACTTGGCGGCATATTATCGATGCAGTAATATCCAAGGTCTTCAAAACTTTGAACAGCAACGGTTTTGCCTGCACCACTCATCCCAGTGATAATGACTAATTCCAAATTTGACATGGTCTCCCTCTTTTCTTGGTGAATATTTATTACTCTCTATTATATCACAAATTAATTTCTACTCTATCTATGAATCTTTTAGCTAAAAAAGCTGCTGAAATCCACTTTCTTAAAAAGAAAAAGATTTCAGCAGAGATTTAACTTACTTAATCAATTGATTCAAAAAGGCCTCTAAACTCACTATTTTGTCATTTGCAGCCTGTTCACTTTCAGCTTTAGCGCCCATATATAATTTTATTTTTGGCTCTGTGCCACTTGGTCTTAAGGCAATCCATGATCCGTCTTTCAATTTATATTTTAAAACATTGGATTTAGGATATGAAAGACTGGATTGTTTACCATCTGCATAAATCAAATTACTATTTAAATAATCGTAGGCTTCGGCAACAGGAATACCAGCTACCTCCGTCAAGCGATTAGCCCGCGTTTCATTCATTAACGCTTCCATTTCTTGCTTTCCATCAAGTGATGTAAAAGAGATGGATAAAGTTTTTTCTTTATAATAACCATATTCTTCATAAATTGACATTAGCGCTTGTGCGAGGGTTTTGTTTTGTTTTTTATAAAAGGCTGTAATTTCAGCCAACATTACTAAGGCTTGAATAGCATCTTTATCACGTGTAAAGCTCTTCAATAAATAGCCAAAACTTTCCTCAAAGCCCATAATGAAGGTGTGCGCTTTTGATTCTTCGTACTGTTTAATTTTTTCTGCAATAAATTTAAAACCTGTTAAAACATCTACCGTCTCAACCTTATAGGCTTTAGCAATTTCTTCTGCTAGATCTGTTGAAACAATCGATTTTATGATTACACCATTTTCAGGTAATTGATCTTTGGCTTGGTATGCTTTTAACATATAGTTCAACATTAAGCAGGCGATTTGGTTTCCTGATAGCAATTGATAATTTCCTTCTTGAGTACGAATCATCGCACCTAAACGATCAGCATCCGGATCTGTTGCTAAAAGAATATCAGCTTCAATATTTCGCCCAATTTGTTCAGCCAAGTCAAATGATTCAGGCGATTCAGGATTAGGGGATTTAAGAGTTGGAAAACCTCCATCTGGTTCTGCTTGCTCTTCAACAACATGGATGTTAGAAAACCCTGCTTGTTCTAAAGCCTGCATCCCTAGATACATTCCCGTACCGTGTAGTGGAGTAAAAACAATTTTTACTTCTTCTGCCATCTCAGCAATTAGATTAGAATCAATCGTTACTTTAGCAATCTCAGCTAGATAAGCTTGATCCACACGATCACCAATAATTTCAACTTTACCTGACCCTAACAATTCCGTCTTATTTCCTACTTCAATGACTAGTGGATCTTCAATGGACCGTACAAACCGAGTTAACTTATCCGCATCTTCTGGTGGCATTTGACCGCCATCTTCACCATAGACCTTATAACCATTATATTCTGCCGGATTGTGACTAGCCGTTACCATGATACCCGCATAAGCATGTAAATAACGCACAGCGAAGGACAAGGTAGGTGTTGGACGTAGGCTTTCATATAAATAAACCTTAATTCCGTGCTTACCTAAGACTAAAGCGGCTTCCATTGAAAACTCGGGGGAATAGTGTCTCGAATCATAGGCAATAACAACACCACGCTCTTTTGCTTCTTGACCTGCTTCATTGATTAACATGGCTAAACCTTCTGTTGCTTGTCTAACTGTATAAATATTCATTCGGTTCGGGCCCGCTCCTATAATACCGCGCATCCCTGCCGTACCAAAGCTTAAAACATTATTAAAAGCATCTTTTGTTTCATCGCCAGCTTGTTCTTCTAGAGATTTCTTGACCGCTTGGTCAAGATTTTCTTTGTTTTTCCATTTTTTATATAATTCACGCCAAGGCATATTCTCGCCACCTTTCTCATTGTTATTTATTATATCATGATTGGGATAAAATAGTAGAAATTTGACTAATCTCCCACGTTTTTAGTTATTTCTTAAAAAGACTTACCTTTAAAAATAGCTAAGTCTGATTAATTATAAAAATTAGTCTGCTAAGGTTTGAATATATTGGTAAGCCATATGGCCTGCATGACTCCCGTCGCCAACAGACGTGGCAATTTGACGTAAATGTGTTTGGCGAACATCTCCTACAGCAAAAATGCCCGGAATCCGCGTTTCCATTTTTTCGTTGGTGATAATCCATCCTTCTTCATCCGTAATATCTAGATGGCTAACCAACGAAGAGTTCGGCACTAAGCCAATGTAGATAAAGACTCCCTCACAAGGATATGTGTAGCGTTCGCCGGTTTTTCTATTTCGTAAGAACACGCCTTCTACGGATTGATCACCTATAACTTCTTCAACAGTCGTATCCCAAATGAAGTCAATTTTATCATTTTTGAAAGCACGCTCTTGTAATATCTGTTGAGCTCTAAGACTGTCTCGACGGTGAACAATGGTTACTTTATCAGCAAACTGAGTGAGGTAAATTCCTTCTTCGACAGCCGAATCTCCCCCTCCTACAACCACTAAGTGGCGGTTACGGAAAAAGAAGCCATCACAAACAGCACAATAAGAAACTCCTTTACCACTTAAAAGATTTTCCCCTGGAATATCTAACTTTCTATGCTGAGATCCAGTAGCAATAATGACAACAGGTGCTACATAGATGTTCTTGCTGGTAATGACATGTTTTACTTGGTCATGTAACTCAATTCCAACCACCGTTTCCATTGAATGCTGCGCGCCAAACTCCATAGCAGATTCAAAAAATTTATGAGCTAATTCTGGACCGGCTATTTTAGAAAAACCTGGATAGTTCTCTACATCAGCCGTATTATTAACTTCTCCTCCTGGTAGACCCTTCTCAAGAATAATTGTTTTTAAATTGGCACGTGAAGCGTATAGGGCTGCCGTCATTCCTCCAGGGCCAGCGCCTACTATCACAACATCGACATTAATCATTGTCTTTTCAATCGTATCTTCCATCTTATCTTCCTTTCTCTGAGGTGATCACTTCATTGTGTTGGGCTAAAGAGGCTTCTTGTTTGCCAGAGCGATTCATTAATTGACTAACCACTTCTTTAACATCCGCTCCTTGATAAAGAACTTGATAGAGGCCATTAGTAATTGGCATATCGACTTGATATTCTTGTGCCAACTCATAAGCTGCCAGGCAAGTAAAAATACCCTCAACCACCATCTGGACTTCTTCTGTCACTTCTTCAACGGTTAAGCCTTTAGCCAACAAATTACCAGCTTGCCAATTACGTGAATGAATGCTGGTACAAGTTACAATGAGGTCTCCAACTCCACTTAAACCAAGAAAAGTTAGCGGGTCTGCCCCTAAGCGTATACCCAAACGCGATATTTCAGCCAAGCCCCGTGTAATTAAACCGGCCTTAGCATTGTCCCCGTAGTTTAAACCATTAAGAATTCCTGCGCCTAAAGCAATAATGTTTTTCAAGGCAGCGCCTAATTCAACCCCTATCACATCCGTGTTAGTGTATACACGGAAATAATTATTCATAAAGAGCTCTTGAACAGTTTCAGCAGCTTCTAGCGATTCACTGGCCGCGGTAACGGATGTAAGATCTTCGCGTGCGACCTCTTCCGCATGGCTAGGACCGGATAAGACGACTAAAGCTCTGTAAAGATCTGTGGTCAGCTCTTCTTGAAGCACTTGAGAAATACGCAAGTGACTTTTTTGTTCAAGTCCTTTAGACACATGAATAATTAAAGGAGGTCGCTCCATTTTGACTAAAAGTTTATTTACTTCTTTAGAAACCTTACGAATTGCTTGGGTGGGTACTGCAAAAAGCAAGACTTCTGCTTTCTTTAAGGCTTGTGCTAAATCAAGCGTTGCTTTAACAGTCTCATTCAGCTCAAATTCTTTAAGAAAATGCGAGTTGGTATGTTGTTGATTAATCTCATCAACCACCTGAGGATCAATGCTCCAAATAGTAACACTATGTTGATTGTCTGATAAGACTTTTGCTAGAGCAGACCCCCACGAACCTGATCCTAGAATTGTAATGTTCATTTTTTTCTCCTTATCTTGCAATATCTGATTCCTTATAGAAGGGAAGTGTCAAGTGGACTCTTCGATAAATCATAATTGAAATAGCACTTACAACGATAATTAACGAAAAAACTTGTGAGACTCTAAAAGGTCCCCAATAAAGACTATCTGTTCGTAAACCTTCAATCCAAGCTCTACCTATACCGTACCAAACTGCATAAAAGCTTGCGACTTCTCCTTCTTTTAAGAAACGCTTCCTTCTTATCGTCATAATTAAAACAAGACCGATAAAGTTCCATAAAGACTCAAATAAGAAGGTGGGTTGACGATATTGCCCTTGGACTTCCATTTGATCAATGATAAAAGTAGGTAATCTTAAATTTTCTAAATAGGAGCGACTCACAATCCCTCCGTAAGCCTCCTGGTTAATAAAATTACCCCACCGCCCAACAATTTGTGCCAACATCAAGGCAGGTGCTGCCATGTCCATTTCTAATGCTGCATTTAAATTATCTTTACGAATAAAATATATTAAGGTTAGAAAGCCCGCAATAATTCCGCCATAGATTGCAATACCACCGTTCCAAATAGCAAAAACACTCAACAAATTATCTTGATAGGACTGCCAAGAAAAGGCTACATAATAAATTCTAGCCCCTATAAAACCGATGATAATTGCCCAAAAAAGGCGATCAAAGGCCTTATCTGGATCGGCCCCTTTACGTTTAACTTCCCTTATATATAAGAAATAGGCCAATAACATTCCGAAACCAATGATTAGCCCATACCAATAGACAGGCCAACTTCCAATATGAAAGGCGATGCGATCTATCTTCATAAAAATTGAGCCGAAAGAATTAATCATTAGTCACCTCACGATTAGACATGATCAAAGCATCTAATTTAGCATTAAAGGCATCTGTAGCATCAAAGCCCATACTGTTGGCTCTGAAATTCATAGCGGCTGCTTCAATAATAGCTGCTAAGTTCCGTCCTGTTTTTACCGGTATTCTCGTTCTTGGGATTTGAACATCAAAAATCCGGTCGTATTGTTGACCAGACCCTAAACGATCATATTCAATTTGTCCATCATCTAATACCATCTCGATAATTAATTCTAACTTTTTAGAACGTACAATGGCCGAGACTCCATAAAGACTCATTACATCAACAATTCCCAAGCCACGAATTTCTAATAAGTTTTGTAGAATTTCCGGCGCTTCACCAATTAGGGTTAGCTCATCCACCATAAAAAATTCTACTCGGTCATCGGCTACTAGACGGTGACCCCTTTGAATCAACTCTAAAGCGGTTTCTGATTTGCCGACTCCAGAGGTGCCTGTTAACAAGACTCCCATCCCAAATACTTCAAGAAAGACTCCATGCTTTGAAAAACGCTCTGCTAATTGTCCTTCTAAATAATTGGTTAGATTTGCCAAGACCCGGCTAGTACGAGAACGAGCTGAAAGTAGTGGCACCTGACGTTCTTTAGCTATTAAAATAAGTTCTGAAGGTATAGATATTTTTCGAGCGACTACAATAGCAGGCGTATCTTCACGACAGATAGAGCGGAATTTCTCAATACGTTCTTGGCTAGTCAAGGTATCTAAATAAGCTGTTTCTGTTCGACCGATTAATTGAATCCGATCACTCGGATAGAATTCTTTGAAGTCTGCCAGAATAAGTCCTGGTCTTGAAACTTCACTGGAAACAATTTTCTTATCGACATGTTCATGACCATAGACAATCTCCACATCTAAAGTTTCAGTTAATTTTTGGACTGTCACATATTTTCCCACGGTCCGATCCTCCATTCATTTTTCTCTAAAATGGTATCATAGAAAGAGCCTTCTGACTAGCAAATGGCGCTATCATTAAAAATGAGCCCTCACCTAATAAGATGAGGGCTCGTTTTATTTTTCTAAAAGTCACTCCAGTTATCGTCATCTTGAGGAGTAATATCTTTAATCACCTGATGAGAATTAGTTTCTGAATATTTCTTTCCTTTACGACGTAAAGAGGGTTTGCCAACTTGATAATCATAGGGTATAATAACCGCCATTAAAATGTATGGGAAAAAACCCACTCCTGCTGAAAACATAGCAATCAGAAAAATTAAACGGACTAAAGTCGAATCAATATTAAAGTATTCTGCTATACCACCACAAACACCAAAAATGCGGCGATCGGATGATGAGCGTGTTAATCGTTGCATTATTTACCTTCCTTTCCTGTCTCAGAATCTCCATCTTTTAGGTACAAATCTCCAAAGGTAATACTTGCATCAATCTGAACTTCTTTCTGATCCAGATGACCGGGACGATTGTATATAAATGATTTACCACCATCAAAAATTTCTTGTCGGTCTAAGCCAGACATTCGATGCTTAATTTGTCCTTCAGAGAGATTACCTCTTGCGGTGAAAGCCTGTTCTTTTAGTAAGCTGACTTTAAGGTCGCCATGAACAGCTGAAAGTGAGATGTTAACTGGTTCGATATCTTTTTTAGTAATGTAACAATCTCCATTAACTGTACTGGCCTTAATATTACCAACTGGTCCAACAATTCGGAAGTCTCCATTAATATTTTTAAGACTAGTTGTTTGGATGGTTGAGTTTTTAATTTTTACATCACCATTGACTAGATTCAAACCTAATATATCAGTTGAGATGTTTTTAAGTTTAACATCTCCTAATTTTGTGTCAATATTCACTTCATCTGCCTTGGTATCAGCAAGACGGATGTCTCCTCGCTTACTAGAAATGATTAGATTGTTTACTTCCATTTGTTTGACTCTTATATCTCCATTAAGGGTATTTAAAACAACTGAATGATATAGCTTATGAGGCAAGCTGATCTTGGCATCCATAGCTAAATTCATAGCATCCACATGAAAAACCAATTTATTTTCAATGGTGGTTATAGTTACTTTTTCTTTGAACAAGTCAACCGTTAGCTTATCTTGTCCACCCATCAGCTTAATAGCAGCCTCTACTAAAATGTCGTCGCCTTCATGGAATTCTACTTGTAAATCACCATTTAATACATTAAAATCCATCGCTGTTAAAGTTGCTCCATCAAAGGAAAAAGTATGGTCTAATACTTGACTCTTAATCCAAGGCACATTGAAAGATACATTAACATCCTTAGTGGTGAAATTATTGAGTGAGGATTTTATCAGATCCTTCACTTGCTTGCCAAGGCGTTTACCTTCTCTGCTTGCTTCTTCTTTAAATTGGTGCGCTTGCTCAGTAAGAACTTGGGTGGAATTAGAAATAAACCGTTTAAATTCAGGGTCAGCTTGTTGATTTTCTTTACATTCTTCATATAGATCCTCTTGCTGATCATAAAGTCCTTCGACTTGCTGTTCTAAATGTTTAATTTCACTGTCAATCGCTCTTTCTTGTAAGGTAAAATCTTTGACCTGATCTTTCATCTCAGTGGTCAGTTCTTCAATTTCAGCCAGAATTTCTAGTTCTCTTAACCGCTGTTGGATAATAATCTTTTCTTCATTAAATTGATGAAGTCGCTCATTAACCTCTTCAATTTCTTGCTGAATGGCCTGCCCTTTTGTTTCAAAAGCTTCAGCCTTTGCTTGATAAGAAGCATGTTCTTCTTGATCACTGGTCTGTTCTTTAAAAGAAGGTCTGTCTTTTGTTTCTTTACGGTTTTCCAGTGAATCATTGACCTCTTTAACGACTTGATTGCTTGCTTGAGCTACTTCTTTCACTACACTTGTCCCTGCATTCACTGCTTGATCTACCATTGAACGAACCAGGCGGTTGAGGTCATCTTTTACCAATGTCTTGCTCTCAATTTTAGTGTCTTTTGTCTTAGCGCTATCCTCAGTAGGTTCTGATGAATCGTTTGCCATACCACCTGCTTCAAGTAATCTTAAGGCTTCATCCATAGATATAATTTTTTGTCTAACTAATTCGATAATTCTTTCTTTCTCGTTCATAATAATCCTCCTAATTTATACTGACCCTCTTCATCTTCTATTATGCTAGTTAATTACTCTTTAATCATAGGTCCCTAGGCTGATATTTGTTTTTAAAGAAATCGTTATCTGATTCCTGTTATTAGGATAGCGGCTATTATTAAAAAAGCATAGGCCGGACGTCTTAATTTCCCAGCCTATGCTCTCTATTATCGAAAACCCTTATCTTTATCGCGCTTCAAAATATCTTTTAAAAATTTGCCAGTATGACTCTTTCGTTTTCTAGCGATTTCTTCCGGAGTACCAACAGCCACTACTTGACCTCCGTGACTACCACCTTCGGGCCCCATATCAATAATATAGTCTGCCGTTTTAATTACATCAAGATTGTGTTCAATAATAACTACCGTGTTGCCAGCCTCTACTAATCGATTAATAACATTCATTAATTTAACAATATCATGAACATGTAATCCAGTAGTCGGTTCATCCAAAATATAAAGCGTTTTGCCATTGGAAACACGATGAAGTTCAGCGGCTAATTTCATTCGCTGTGCTTCTCCACCCGATAAAGTGGTTGCCGATTGTCCTAACTGGATATAGCCTAAACCTACGTCTTGCAGCGTTTTCATTTTGCGCGCTATCTTTGGATGCGCATCAAAAAATTCCACTGCTTCATCGACTGTCATATTTAAGACATCGCTTATCGATTGTCCTTTGAATTTAATTTCGAGTGTCTCTGAATTGTAACGGGCGCCATGACAGACATCGCACGGAACATAAACATCTGGGAGAAAATGCATTTCAATTTTCTTAATACCTGCTCCACCACAAGATTCACAACGTCCTCCCTTGACATTAAATGAAAATCTTCCTTTATTGTAACCGCGAATTTTAGCATCATTAGTATTCGCAAATAATGCACGAATGTCATCAAAAACAGAAGTATAGGTTGCCGGGTTAGACCTTGGAGTTCGACCAATTGGACTTTGATCAATTTCAATCACTTTTTCTAGCTCTTCAAATCCACTGATATCTTTGAATTTACCCGGTCTTTCCTGAGTAGAGGTTAACCGCTTAGCTAAGGCAACTTTTAAGATGCGATTCACTAAGGACGATTTGCCAGAACCGGAAACGCCAGTCACACAAGTTAAGCGACCAATTGGAAAAGAAACATCGATATTTTTTAAATTGTTTTCACGAGCACCCTTGACCTCAATCCAACCTAAGTCTTCCTGTCTACGTTTTTTAGGCACAACAATCCCTTTTTCGCCCCTTAGGTATTTACCAGTAAGAGAGTCAGGGTTCCCCATTACCTCTTGAGGGGTTCCAGCAGCTACAATTTTTCCTCCTTGATCGCCCGCACCAGGCCCAATATCGATTAGGTAGTCAGCTGCTAACATGGTCTCTTCATCGTGCTCAACAACAATTAGGGTGTTCCCTAAATCACGCATCTCCATTAATGAATGAATTAAGCGATCATTGTCTCGTTGATGCAAGCCAATTGAAGGTTCATCCAGTATATAAAGCACGCCGCTTAGTCGCGAGCCAATTTGGGTAGCTAAACGAATCCTTTGAGCTTCTCCTCCTGACAACGAGCCTGCAATTCGATCGAGTGTCAAATACTCCAATCCCACATTATCTAGAAAAGTCAAACGATCATTGATTTCTTTCATAATCGGTTGAGCAATCATCAAGTCATGCTCATCAAATTGTATATTTTCAAAATGTATTTTTGCCATATCAATAGACAATGCTGTCACTTGAGCAATATTTTTATCAGCCACTCTTACACTTAAAGCTTTTTCGTTCAAGCGTTGACCTCTACAAGTTGGACACTCTAACTCTTGCATATAATTACGCAAAACATCTCGCATATAATCTGAACTTGTTTGATTATAGCGTCTTTCAACATTATTAAAGATCCCTTCAAATGTCTGATCAACCGTTCGCTTCTTACCACCGTGCATGGGTTCAAAGGTAAATTTAAAGTGAAAGTTAGGTTGCCCATATTTGAGCGCTTCTTGTTGGTCCTTGGTTAATTCTTCATAAGGAAGGTCCATTGGGATACCGTAAGCTTTAGCAAATTGTTCTAGCATAGAAGCATAGTAGCCCGAACCTTCTTTGCCCCAAGGTAAAAAGGCTCCCTCACGCAAAGTTAAGGTTGGATCAGGAATAATTAAATCTTCATCAGGAGTTAAACGAGCACCCAAACCATCACAAGCCGGACAAGAACCGAAGGGTGCATTAAAAGAAAAAAGTCTTGGTTCTAACTCTTCAATAGAAAAATCACAGTATGGACAAGTATAATGCTCATTAAAATAAAGTTCCTCTCCATCAATTACATCTACAACTAAATAACCTTTAGAAGCATTCACTGCTGTTTCAACGGAGTCATAAAGTCGAGATCGAATCCCTTCTTTAATCACAATTCGATCGACCACAATTTCAATAGTATGACTGACTTTTTTTGAAAGTTCGGGAACTTCGGTTAAATCAAATATTTCTCCATCTACTCTTACACGAACATAACCTTCTTTAGCTACTTGCTCCAACACTCTTTTATGCTGCCCTTTTTGATTCCTTACAAGTGGTGAAAGAATTTGAATTTTACTGCGATCTGGTAATTCCAATAAGCGATCCACCATCTGTTCAACAGATTGTCTAACAATGGGTAAGTTGTGACGAGGACAGTAGGGAGTCCCTACTCTGGCATAAAGCAAACGTAAAAAATCATTAATTTCAGTAGCTGTTCCTACGGTTGAGCGCGGGTTCTTACTGGTTGTCTTTTGATCAATTGAAATGGCGGGACTCAGACCCTCAATCGAATCGACTTCCGGTTTATCCATTTGCCCTAAAAATTGACGTGCATAGGCTGACAAACTTTCTACATACCTTCTTTGGCCTTCTGCATATAGGGTATCAAAGGCAAGTGATGACTTGCCAGACCCCGATAATCCAGTCACTACAACTAATTGATCACGAGGTATTTCTATGTCTATATTTTTTAAATTGTGGGTTCTTGCACCCTTGATGGTAATTTTATCTTTAGTCAAAATAATCCCTCTCTTCTCTGTCCGTAAAAAAACTCTTCACCTCATTATAACACAGGTCACTTTCTAAACCAGAAAATTTGTTCGTATGTTTTCCCGAACGTTTAACTGGAATTTCGTTTATTCATCTAACTTTTTATACTCCTTAAGATAGGGGTGTGCTAAAATTAACTTATGTTAATAAGAAAGGGTGTTGAAATTGCAATTAGTTTATAAAGGCAAAACAAAAGACGTCTACTCCTTGGAAAATGGAAACTACCTCTTAAAATTTAAAGACGATGTCACTGGAGAAAACGGTGTCTTTGACCCTGGGGCGAACTCTGTTGGTCTATCTATCGAAGGCGTTGGTCGTGCTGGTTTAGAAATGTCTCAATTTTTCTTTGAAAAAATCCATCAAGCTGGAATCTCAACACACTTTGTTAATGCAAACATGGATGAACAAACAATGGAGGTTAAGCCTGCTAAAGTGTTTGGTAAAGGTTTAGAAGTGATTTGCCGCCAAAAAGCAGTGGGTTCTTTCTTCCGTCGCTACGGTGATTATATTGAAGAAGGCAGTGATCTTCCTCAATACGTGGAGTTCACAATTAAAGATGATGATCGTCAAGATCCACCAATCACTAAAGACGGATTAGTTGTTCTTGATATTTTATCCGCTGAACAAGTAGACCGCACCGTTGAGCTCACTCGTCAAATTACAACCATTGTATCTGATGAATTAAAAGCTCATGGTCTTGATCTTTATGATATTAAGTTTGAATTTGGTACTTTACAAAACAACGATGAAGTTGTCCTAATTGATGAAATCTCTGGTGGTAATATGCGTGTCTATAAAGACGGCCAATATATTGAACCATTGAAATTACACCAATTACTATTTAAAGCTTAATTCCTATTTTAAATCTAAGCCAAATAATAAAATCAAAGCGTCTCTCGATTAAACAATCGAGAGACGCTTGTTTTATTCCTATTTTCCTAGGACTATGGTCTGATTTTTTAAAAAACTACTTTATCTGCCGTAGTAATTGTTTTATAATTTAAATACTCCATCAGATACAGTAAAAAGAGTGAGGTGATTCATTGATAAATAGTGATATTTTTAGAGGGTATAACGACCTTTTCATCCTAGCTATTTTAGATAAGAGTGATTCCTATGGTTATGAAATTGGCAAAACAATTTCTCATTTATCCAATGAAAAATACATCATGAAAGAAACAACTCTTTACTCCATTTTTAACCGCTTAAAAAAAGATGGTTTAATCGAAGACTATCCCGGCCAGAAAACAAATGGTCGTCCAAGAACCTACTATCGATTAACGCAAAAAGGGAAAGAAGTCTTACAAGATAAAGTCAAAGAATGGACAATCGTTAAAGCAATCGTGGAAAATATTATTAAAGGAGCTTAATTATGGACGTAATAAAAACCTATCTTGATTCTATGTTTAACAAGATTGAAGTCAATGATGAAATGCTTCAACTGAAGGCAGAAATCTTGGCAAATATGGAAGACAAATACCAAGACTTAATTGATTCAGGTCTGAGTGAGCATGAAGCCGTTGGTAAAGTGATTACTGAATTTGGCAGTATTGAGGAACTGATTGATGCTTATCAATTCAAAACACAAGATAAAAACAAACTGCCACACTATCCCTTACTCACAGAAGAAGAAATCCATGCTTTTATTACCAATAGCACCAAGTCAAATTTATTAACAGCCCTCGGTACCTTTTTGATGATTGCCTCTTCATCAGTCTTCATGACTTTAGAAAGTGTCTTAGGTGAAAACAGCACCTTAGCCGATAGCTTCGGAATTAGTATCATCATAGTGTCAATTGTAATTGCTGTTGGTTTCTATGTAACAGCTAGCCAATTTAATGGCAAACCAAAAAAAGTAGCTAAGGGAGAATATCGTTTATCTAAGAACTTAGAAAGGCAACTAAAAAACGACTTGAAACAACAAGAGAAAGTTAGCTCTTATGGATTCATTGCTGGTATCGCCTTAATTCTTCTACCCATTATACCTATCGTTATAGTTGACAGTCTAAATGTAGCAACTGGTCTAGCAGATTTGACTATTTCCGGACTCTTGATCTGTGTTGCTAGCGCAGTCTTCCTTTTCATCTATTTAGGAGGAAATCAATCAACTTATAAAAAGTTATTGGAATCTGGCCTTTCATCACAGGTTAGCCCTCAAGAAATCAACAGTCGAGAGCGTCTTAAAAAAACAGATAAAATATTTGATGATATATACTGGCCATTGGTCACTGTTATTTATTTTCTCTGGTCGTTTATCAGTAGCGCTTGGGCAATTTCTTGGGTGACCTTTATAATTGCTAGCGTAATAGAGGACCTTTTAAAACATTTGTTAGGATTAAAAACCGATTAAATAAAATCACTTCGATTACTAAATAGCTATATGAAAAAATCTTTACCTTTGAGAGATTTTGGCTTTAATAAAGTATAGCTCCACCTATCTTTGACTGAGAGCAAGATCCCTCCAGCATTCTTTCTAATTGAACAATTAGTGAAGCCCTTTGAAAATGTAACTTCTACATTTTCAAAGGGCTTTATCATTACATCTTAGATAATTTTCCACCAATTTCAAACTCATACTTATGACCTTGAGTCATTGAGTGGTAGAAGCCTTTACCTTCATATATTTGAAACACTTGGGCACCCACTTGATCTGCTTGATCAGGGTAAACTATTTCGACATAAGGGTTGTTACCTAAAATTTCTGTTAATTTTTCTTTACCTAACTCTCGTACTTTCCCTTCAATCCGAATCACCTGAATCAAATAATCTTCTTCCTTCATAGCTGTCATTGCAACAGCTTTATTGTCTTGGAGTTGTTGATAAAGATTTGTTTTAGGATTGGTCATGAAAAAGATTCCTTTATCGTTTGCTAGACCAACATGAACATGTCGAGCATGCGGTTTATTTTCATTGTCAACCGTTGCTAGCACAGCGACTTTCATATCATTTTGAAATATATCCATAATTTTTTCGATGTTCATCTTTTTTCTCCTTAAAAAACAATTGAAATTAATATTCTCTGTTAAAAATATGATTTAGAGTTTGAGCCATATACACTTCAACTAAAGGACCTACCCAAAAAATTAACCCAATTATTGTTAGAAGCCCTAACAACCCTACAGTAACAATCGCTCCAACTCCATCCATCATAACGAAGCCTAGAAGACCTATCAAAATAAAAAAGACAATAAAGATTAAAAGAATAACTATTAGGCTTTTTGCGATTCGGCCAAAATTATTTTTAGCTACCGTTAAACTTTTAGTAAAGGTTGCCCAGAAATTATACTTGCCTTCCACATCATATGCTATTAGATATGAAATAGGTACTAAAAACACGCTTAAGGCCAATGCCAACAGCATAAATATCAAAACAAAAACTAAGCTAGCCGTATTGCCATATTGGCTTAGTTGAAAAAATATCAAGCCAGAAACAAATAATAGTAAGAACCCGGCGATCCAACCCAAGACATTGGCAAAAAATGACTTGATCGGAAGTGTAATGATTTTTACAGGAGAGGTATGAAAGAAAGCTGAATCTGCTATTCGCATTTCAGGAAAATTTAGCTTTTGAAAATAGGATCTTCTTTGCATAATGCGTAGGAATACCGATAGTATCATAGTGATTAAGGCTATTAAGCCTCCTACACCTGTATATTGTGCTTTAAAAAAATCTTGACTAAATTGAACTAATTGATCGGGTGTCATCGTTTCATTAACACTGGTAATAAATGTATTCAATTGATCATTAACCGGAGAGAACATATTGAGAATTCTATTGATTACGGAGGATCCTACAGTTGCAATAAGAATAGTCCCCATAAAATAGCCATAATGTCTTTTTAATCTTTGAATCGAATCAGATAACATCTAACCACTCCTATCATTTTTGATATTCTTTATTTTATCAATTATCGCTGCTAGCTTCAACATAGGGCTGGTGAACTTCTCCCATGGAAAGGAAAAACCTTCTTAAAGAAAAAGAAGGTTTAAATAATTATTTATTTAAATTTTTTATGATTCGGTAGGATTAATTGATATAAATCGACGATTTCTTTTGCCATATCGTTAACAGTCATTGCGTTCATCAGGTGGTCTTGGGCATGAATCATTAATAAAGATAATTCCGAGCTATTCCCTTGAGCTTCGCCTACCAATAACTTTGTCTGCAATTGATGAGCAGTTAAGATTGACTCCTGGGCTAATGCGAACTTCTGCTGAGCCAAATCAAAATTGCCTTCTTTAGCAAAGCGGATAGCCTCCATTGATTGACTGCGCGCATCGCCACCATTGGCAATCATTAGCATGGCAATTTCTTGTACTTCTTCTACTTTCATTTTAGTCTAAAAGCGATTCGGCTTGCAACAAGACTTTTCTACCGTTTGCTAAGCCGTAATCATTTTTATCAATACTTTCAACAATGATTTGCTTTGGAGCATAGCGTTTAGACAAACCTTCTGATAAATAAGAAACTTGTGGTCCTAATAATAAGACATCGATATTTTCATTGTTTACATAATCTTCCATTTCATGGATCGAAGATGAAATAATCTCATAATCTAGTTCTTCAGTCTTTACAATATTATTCATCTTATTAACCAACATGGTTGTAGACATTCCAGTACCACACACCAACATAATTGTTTTTTTACTCATTAGTCACCCTCCATATAATAAATCACAAATAATTACTCTTATAGAATCTATATTAGCTGATTATTTAAGCGTTTTCAACGGCTTTATGCTTTTTTTTGATAAACAGTGCCATTATTTACTAACGGTGTCTTTTAATCGCACATTAAAACTGATAAAGCTGATTCGTTGTGATCGGCCTCATTAAAAAACTAAAATCTTTGCTCACACCAATAGTCTAACAAATTACAGCAATTTTTTACACCTTTATTCCTCATTTTTCTCAGTTTCTTTAGGCCTTAACCTAGCAATAGGTTCCATCACTTCGTTAAACATTCTTTGGTCATATTCAGACTCAAAATGGTCGGTTATTTTATTTGATAAGTATGATATAAACCCTTTAATAACCTCTTGATGCTTATGAGAAGAATTAAGGCCAATGAAATATAAGGCTTCATAAAGATCACGAATTAAATAGGCGTCTTGATTAATATACTGAACCAATTGACCAAAATTTTGGAATAGAATCTTCTGAAAAGGGCAGTAGTCATAACAAACGCCTACTTCTAGTGTTTGTGACGAAGGTAATTCTATTTCTTCTAAATAGACTGCATACCTGGCCGGAGCTTGCCCTAATTCACCTAATAAAATGGACTGGTAACGAAAAACATGACTAATGGTGTTGGGGTCATTTATAGAAGGTGAGGCACTCCGCAAAGCGATATCTGTTAACTTCGAAAGAGCAAAATCAGGATTGTACATAGAAGAAGGTTCGTGTTGAAAAATAAAAGACCGATTCAATTTCTCTTCAAACTTTTCCCAATCTTTTTGTTTCTTCAAAGAATAAGCCTCAGCTAAAACAGCTCCTTTACCTACAAAATCACCATTTCTAACCTTCAAAACAATCACACATTTACATTCTTTTGCTAAATCAAATAAACGATCAATATCGACAAAATCTAGATAACCTTGTTTCAAAGACTGCACACTTTGACTGGCTGCCCCTTTAATAGAAGGCAATTGGTCCACAAATGTTGCTGCTTCAAAAAAGGCTTTATTTTCCGAGATAATTTTTGAAGCTCTTTCAAATAGTCCTTTAATGACCTGATTGTGTTGAACAGATTGTGAGATATCAAAAACAAAACGAATAAAGTATAAAACACTTGTAATCCCATACATTAAAGCCACTGTCCCCGACATCACTAAATATTCGCCTTGAGATTCGCGCATGAAAAATAAGGAAACCAGGCAATAAACAAAACCACCTAAATAAATACCCAAAGTTTGAGTAGACGATTTACGAAAAAGAAAATTTTCAATTGTTCGCGGCCCAAAACTAGAAGCATAATAGGACATCACACTCAGCATGGTAGCAAAAGTAAAAGTTGCCACAGCAAAAAGGGAGCCTGCTAAAGAACTTAATATCATTTGCGCAAAGTTTTGACTGGTTAGTAACACACTCGGTAGCGCATCTAGGTCTCCCCAATAGCGCACATCCATTAACATAACAAGTACCGCTAAAAAGAAAGCAAGTATAACATTATAAACAAATACCCACCAAGATTTTTGATCTTCAAAATATAGTTTTAAGCTTTCTATCATATGCACCTTTCCTCATTTCACTCTATCTTCCATTAAGAATAGAACATTCTTACCCATTCCACAAGTAGACATTCACAAAATAAATTCTTACCTCTCTTTATGATGATTAATCAAGACCTAGTTCTTGAATTTTTATCACAATCTTTCGGACTTTTCTTATTATTTTTTTCACGAACTTAAGTGTATTTGGTATAAAAATGCCTGTACGCTAGGTTTTATGAACTTGGGTGGGAAGGCAAGAACTGGATTAAATTTTTGTGAAAAGTATTGAACATTTATAGCGGAATGTCTACAATGGAGCGTAGAGATTTCCTAGGAAATAACTTTAAATTAATTGATTGGAGGAGTCATTTTGAAAAAAGAAATTGTATTTCCAAAATTAAGTTCAAAAGTATTGTCAGGGGTCATTATTGAATGGACCACAGAGGTTGGCCAAAGCATTCAAAAAGGTGAAGTATTATATTCAGTCGAAACCGATAAAGCTGTTCATGAGATTGAGTCGCCTTTTTCTGGAAAGCTAATAGCTATCCATCAAGAGCTAGGTGACAAAGTGACTGCTGGTGATTTAATTGCGACCATTGAAGAAAGTGAGGAAGCTTAAATGAAAATCACTGCCTCTTCATCAACCCAAGTAAAACCACGTATCCGCTTTGACAATGAATCCGTCGATCAAGTTAATAACTTACTTTCTAGCCTACAACTTAATACCGTTTGTGCCGAAGCTACCTGTCCTAACCTAGGTGAGTGCTACAAAAATGGTACAGCCACCTTCATGATCCTTGGTAGCCATTGCTCAAGAGCTTGTCGTTTTTGTGATATTCTGACAGGCAATATGGAAGAAGTGAATGACAAGGAGCCTGAAAACTTAGCCGATGCTTGTAAAACACTGGGGCTTCGCCATGTGGTAGTGACCAGTGTGGCACGTGATGATTTAGAAGATGGTGGAGCTGAACAATTTGCTCGCACAATTCGTGCTGTTAAAGAAAAATGCCCAGACACAACGATCGAGGTGCTTATACCAGATTTCCTAGGTAACAAAGAAAGTCTTGACCTTGTTATTGAAGCAAATCCTGAAATTATTAATCATAATATCGAAACGGTAGAGCGTTTATCTCCAAGAATTCGTCACCGCGCTACCTATGAACGTTCTCTTGACGTTTTAAAATATATTAAAAAACAAGCACCCCATATCTATACAAAGACAGGGATAATGCTAGGCTTAGGTGAAACTGAAGAAGAGGTTGCTCAAGCTATGGATGATAGTTTAGCGGTAGGCGTAGATTTCTTTACAATTGGACAATACCTTCAGCCTTCCCCTAAGCATTACAAACTAGAAGAATATATTTCGCTTGAACAATTTGGTAGATACAATAAAATGGGGATGAAAAAGGGCTTCAAGTTCGTAGCCTCTGGACCTCAAGTAAGAAGCTCCTACAAGGCTCATGAATCCTTGGATGCCGTCGGTGTTGACCATAACTTTGATGCTGAAAATAGCTTAGTGGCTCAATTAGCCAAAGAAGAAGCATAAAGACCCATGTTATATTTACCGACTGATTCACTTGATCCTAACTATTACTTTGCCTTAGAAGAATACTTAATGACCCAAAAAGCTTTAAAAGAAGACCTTTTCATGATCTGGCAAACCGATTTTACAGTCATGCTGGGTAATTACCAGAATGCATATGTTGAACTGAACTTACCAGAACTAGAAAAAGATCAAGTCGCTATTACACGACGTAATACAGGGGGCGGTACTATCTTCACCGACCGAGGTGGCTGGCAATTTAGTTTTATCACACCTCGTCCTCAAGGCGACAAGCGGCATGAAGCAATTAATTTTGAACGCTTCATGCAATCCATCATTCAGGCATTGCAAAGTTTAGGAATCCCTGCTGAAATGAATAGCCGCAATGATTTAATGATTCATGGTAAAAAGATTTCCGGCAATGCACAATGTTTTAAAGGAAATTCCATTCTGCATCATGGATCACTTTTATTTGAGACTGACTTGACAGCCATGGCAAACTATCTCAATCCAGCTAAACATAAATTAATTTCCAAGGGGATCAAATCTGTGAAAGACCGAACCACTAATATTAAGAATTACTGCCCAGACGATTGGGATGCTAAGACCTTTAAAGACGCTTTAGTCAAAGAAATTATAGGCGAGCAGCCAAGTTACTTCCACCTAAGTGAAGCAGACGAACTAGCCGTTCAAAAACTTAAAAAAGAAAAATTTGAGTCCTGGGAGTGGGTCTTCGGCCGTAATCCAGCGTTTTCTTTAGTTAACGAAGCGGTATTACCCGGAGGTCTCCTCAAACTTCATTGCAAAGTGGAAAAAGGTGTCATTCAATCACTCCTTTTTGAAGGAGACTTCTTTAGCACGCACGATTTAAGGGATTTTGAGCATTCTGTAAAAGGGATTAGCTTTAATAAAAAAACCATGCAAGACCATTTTAATGATAACTATCCGCAAGATTTAATTCACAACATCAGTAATCAACAAATTATTGACACTCTATTCAAAGACTTATAAGCTATCAATAGAAAACATCAGGTCTAAACCCCCTGATGTTTTCTTTTAGAAGTCGCTTTTATCCTCTACCTCCATAGAAAGAAGATCTCAAATGTCTGATATCCATCAAGCCATGCGCCGTCAAGACCGTGCCATGCCCAATGATTTTGCTGAAAAAGTTATCGATCAAGCTCAATACGGTGTACTAAGTATGCCCGATCAACCCTATCCTTATGCAATTCCTTTGTCAATGATACGTCACAATCAAACCCTCTATTTTCATAGTGCAAGAGCCGGTAAAAAGGTTGATTTACTTGAAGACGGTATGGCTGTCTGTGTCACTTTTGTTGGACAGGTTCAGGTTCCAAATCTATATAGCGAAAGCGAAGTCGAAACGATTGCTGCTGATCCCACTGCTTGGGGCACTTTAGCCCGTACTGTTTTTACTACTGAATTTGAGTCAGCCATTATCTATGGTAAAATTCGCAAAGTTACTAACGAAAAAGAATTGCTCAAGGCCTTACGTCTGATCGCCAAAAAATATGTCCCTAAACATTATTCACTAGTTGATAAAGCCATTGACACAGCTTTCGATTATGTTCAAGTCTATGCTATCGAAATAGAGCACCTTTCGAGCAAAAGAAAGAAATACGATGATCAAGGGCAAGAAATGAAACATGCCCGAGGATGGAAAGTTTAAAAAGAGGCTGTGACTGACGTCCGCCTCTTTTTTATTTTCAAAAATCGCTTTAAATAACTAACTATTTTCGAGTAACTCATTGTCATAAATCGTGTAATCACAACGGTAAATAAAGAGATACTTGCCATCTATTATGAGTCCTGTCGACTTAGGTACATCCGTTTTAAAATAGGAGACCTTATTCCCTGAATAAACGGCTAAAGGTGTTCCGTTTTGGCTTCGCACCATAATCGTCTTCTTTTTACCAAAAAAGGTTTGGCCTAAATTGTCCTGTAAGCGCGAAATGAATGGAAGGTTCGATCTCGTATCATAAAGTTCAACGCGATTATCTACCTCCATCGTCAAGTCATTTAACCCCTTCTCAGCAGCAATCAAAGATGATCCTACATGAGTCATCGTGTGCCCACCAATTTGAATATCTAAAACCTGTGAGTCAGCTTTGGTTGAGCCTTCAGCTGTTTGTGAATCGAACTCTTCATCTCGTTCAATTGAAACTGATTTTCCCGTCATAGAATCAATGATCTGGGCTTGCTCATCATAAGTTTGGACGGTCATAGTCAAACCAATAAAATCTTGTTTAAAGCCAGAAACAAATTCACTTATAGCCTGACAGCCAGTCAAAGCTAAAACCATTATTAATAGGATAGATAATTTAAAAGTGTGTTTGTTTTTCATTTTAGTCTCCTTTTCTTAATAGTATATCTATTCTACCAGAATCAATTACTAAGCGACTTGTACTAGAGGCTGATTTTCACTTATTTACAATCGTGATTCGTTTTTAATGAATCCTTCAATTTGCTTATAATCTTCCGTTAAGAGAAATCCTTCTTCAACCATTTGTTGGTAAACTTTTTGTAGTCCATTGTAATAACCATTAACATTCATGAATATACAGGGATTCGTGTTTTGACCCACCCGACTCCAAGAGACGGCTTCCACTACTTCATCCGATATCCCTGTTCCATTAGGAAGCACCACAATAAACCACTATTTTAATAGTCTACCTCCTCTTTTTCAATTTACTATTATAACTAATTTTTTGTCAATAAATAGTTATTCTTAGCCCATTAAACAAAATTATTCTCAAAAGAAAATTTTTTGCAACAGTCTTAATTGTTTTTTATTTAAATAACAATCCCCTTATCCTTTAAATTCATCAAACAAGCTTGAAGATATGCTTCATCATGTTCTGGATAAATGGGATAATCTAATGAGCGTTCTTCTAAATCCTTATAAGACGGAGCTGATTTGCCACGGTATTTGGGATCTAGCCAGAGGCTATCCGGCTGATAGTCTCTGTCTATCATTTCTTCCATTACTAAAACATGGTATTGGTATAATTTATAGGGATGATAACTAAAAACATAGTTTACAGTAGAATGTGGCTTGCCCCACCCCTTCCCTCTTAAGGCACAACATTCTCGATGTTGTCCTAAGAGTTGCTGTCGAGGTAATAAGGGAATCAAATCTTCATGCCATAATCGCATTATTTCCCTCCTAATTTATTCATTGCAATAAGACACTTAATCTCGATTTAAGAACCAAGTAGCTCCATTAAGATAAAAAACAAAGGCCAACCAAATTACATAGAGCAATAAAAGTAATCCTCCAAGTGTCCTTTTGATAAAGTTTCCAAGCTGTGACTCGAACAGCTATGAAAAACAAAACTTTCATTTAAAGTAATGCCGTGGTATTTTTACTTAAAATATAGCAGTGACCCAAGACCATTAAGACCTAATTGGGTTCGATAGCTTATAACGGCTTCGTCTTTCTCTTTACTTTCCTCGATGATTATTCGAGCAATCCCAATCATGGTATATAATAATGGCCAAACAATGCCAAAAGTCTCTTTGGGAGGTGCAAATGGGGGTTGTTTGTACTTTTCATAGTCTGCTTTGGCATTATCGGCCGTTAAACGGCCAATAATTGTTCCACCGACCAATGGAGCTCCTACAAGTAACCAATTTTTAATTTTCATCAAACCACTCCTTTTTCAAATTATAAGTTAACAGCCCTTCATCTCCGACTAAAATGCTTTAGCATCGATCATAAAAATACAGTAACTATTTCTTCACCTCTCCAGCTATCCGTTCCATCCTAACAGGATCCTTTAAATAATTTTTACCAAATTCATCAATCAGTCCATGCAGGTCTTGAGCTTGAAGATAAGTGAATGATTCAGGCATTTGCACGACTGCATGTAATTGCTGATAGCTTTTATAGTCTTTTTGATCGATATAAGAAAACAACTTGCGAGCGTATGCATCTGAAATAAAGGCGACTTGGTCAAAAATATAGACTAAGAAGACATCAGCCGTTTCTTGGCCGATACCTCGAAGCTTAAGTAATTCTATTCTTAAATCAGATCCGTATTTTTCTACTATATGGCTATAATTCCACTGGTGTTCTTGGAACCAATTCAAAACGGCTTGGATAGCTAGGGCTTTATTTTTATAAAAACCAGCTGAATAAATCAGCTGTTCTAACTGACTACTTTCCAACCTTAGAATCCTTTGCGGATCAAACCCAGTCGCCAGCTTTAATTGAGTTAAGGCTTTATCAACATTCGACCAGTTGGTATTTTGAACCAGAATAGCACCTAAAATGATTTCTAATTTAGAATCCCCCGGCCACCAACCACTGGGACCCATTTCTTGCAGAAGATAAGTATACAATTTTTCGATGGAAACAGAAGTCATTGATCCACCCCTTTCCACTTTTACCTATTATATCATCTTTATTAACAGATTATGATTGAAAACCTTCTCTTCGTTGACTTGAAAGGCTTCTTGTTATACAATTCAAAGGCTCAATTTTACTTCTTTAGTTCGCTAGCTATATAATTCAAATAATCAAAAAACTTAGGAGAGATTAGATGATTCAGGTTGAAAACATTTCAAAACAATTTAAAATAGCCAAACGAAAAAAACACTCCTCAATGCCTGGTTTATCTTATTTAAAGAGAGAGACTGAATACTATCAGGCATTAGACCAAGTATCTTTTAATGTTAAAAAAGGCGAAATGATAGGCTATATTGGCCCAAACGGAGCTGGTAAAAGTACCACACTTAAAATCCTATCAGGTATCCTCCATCCAGATACTGGTGAGTGCCAAATAATGGGCCTAACGCCTTGGAAAAACAGGATCGACCATGTTAGAAATATCGGCGTCGTTTTTGGACAACGTTCTCAACTATGGTGGGATTTACCAGTTAAGGATTCTTTTGACCTGATCCGTGACCTTTACCGTGTGGATCCACAGCGTTATCATCAACAAATTGATAAGTTAGCATATGCTTTAGCTATCGAAAACTTACTGGATACTCCCGTTAGACAACTCAGTTTAGGCCAAAGAATGCGGTGTGAAATTGCCGCTGCTTTAATTCATCAGCCAGCCATTCTATTTCTAGATGAACCTACTATTGGTTTAGATGCAGTTTCTAAATTAGCTGTTCGAAAATTCATTATCGATCTTAATCAAGAAGAACAGACAACAGTTATTTTAACCACGCATGACATGCAAGATATTGAAGCACTCTCTTCACGGATTATATTGATTGGTCAAGGAAAAATACTGCTCGACGGTTCCCTGGAGGAATTAAAGAACAAAAATCAACAAAAACAGATTTGGAACATTGAATTTAATAAAGGAAGACTACCTCATCACCCGGGTATTCAAATTTATCAAGCGACTGAATCAGAAGCTTTATTATCTTTTGATTCGGATCTTCTATCCAAAAATGAATTTATTGCTTTATTAAATCAAAATCTTGATTTACAATCTATAAGCCCTCATGCTACTAACCTTGATCACCTAGTAATCCAGCTTTATCGGGAGTATCAATTATGAAAACTTATAGCGCAATATTTCGCATTCAATTTCAATCAGCCATTCAATATCGAACGACTGCTTTAGCAGGTATTCTTACCCAATTTGCTTGGGGCCTACTTCTCATCAAAATGTTCGAATCTTTTTATCAAACCAACGCACAAAGTCAACCTATGACTTTTGAACAAGTCTGCGCTTATATATGGATCCAACAAGCCGGTCTTAATTTGTTTGCTTTATGGATTTATGACCGTACTATCTTCGAAGAAATCATTTCAGGCAATGTTGCCTATCAATTGACGCGTCCTCTCGGTCTCTATCCCCATTGGTTTATATCTAACCTTGCCATGCGAATTGCTCGCACTTTATTACGGTGTTTGCCAATGATAATTGTAGCAAGCTTTCTGCCAGAACCTTATAAGCTTTTGCCGCCAAACCACCTCCTACTTTTTATAGTGACGATGATTCTGTCTACTTTATTAATCATTGCCTTCTTAATGTTAGTCTATATTAGTGTCTTTTATTTCTTAACGGACGTGGGAATTCGAGTGATTGTTGCTACGATCGGGGAATTTCTAACCGGAGCAATCATTCCATTACCCTTTTTACCCCAGCCTTTACAAACCTTTATCCATTGGACACCCTTCGCCTATATGCAAAACATTCCTCTTAGAGTCTATTCTCTAGACATTAGCTCTTGGAATATTATCATTCCTCAAGCTTTTTGGCTGATTCTTCTGTTGGTGGTCGGTTGGTGGCTGATGCAACATGCTCTATCTAAATTCGTTATTCAAGGAGGTTAAATGCAGTGTTTAAAATTTTAGGTCTTTATTTTAAACTCAATTGGCAGGCTCAATGGCAATACCCTGTTTCTATGTTGTTATTAATTATGGGGCAATTCTTAGCAACCTTTGTCTCTGTACTAGGCATTTATTTTATGTTAGAAAGATTTCACAGCGTACAAGGGTTTTCAAAAGATGAAGTGCTTTTATGTGCTGGAATTTTCACTTTTGCGGCCGCCTTAGCTGAAATGCTAGCCAGGGGATTCGATTCTTTTCCTCAGATGATTGCTAATGGTGAATTTGATCGTGTCCTCACTCGCCCCCAAAGCCCCTTACTCCAAGTTATTGGATCAAAATTTGAGTTTTCACGTATAGGACGCTTAATCCAAGCAGCCTTACTACTAGTTTTCGTCATTGAAAGAGGCAAGATGGTATGGTCGTGGAATAAGATTGCTACTTTATTCATAATGATCTTAACAGCCAGCTTGTTATTTTCCTTATTATATTTTCTTTCAGCAAGCCTTTCTTTTTTACCATTCAAGGATTAGAGATTATGAATATTTTTACAGATGGCGGACGTGAATTTGGTCAATATCCCTTCTCTATTTATGGAAAGAAGATATTAAAGTTTCTAACCTTTATTCTCCCTCTGGCTTTGGTCCAGTATTATCCCTTTTTATATTTAGTAGGTAAGAGTAATGATTGGCGATTAGCTCTATTTCCTTTTTTGAGTCTAGTTTTTGCTATACCTGTTTATGGTGTTTGGCGATTTGGCTTGTATCATTATCAGTCAACCGGCTCTTAGTCAAAGAATCTTATTTCAATGAAATGATAAATAAGATTCATAAACTAACCTCTACTTTATTAAATTTCCTTTTAAAACAGTCAATTAAACTCACTAACGTCTACTCAAAGGCCCTCAATCTATATACTATTTTACTTATTATTTTTTAATCGTTTACTCTTTCTACCTGATTTCTATTCATTTAGAGGTCAGTTTATTATAGTTTAACAGCCGTTTATCAACCATTAGTATTCATTTGACAAAAATAATAGTGCGTGGTATATTTAAGTTGTAAAGGTTGAACGGCTGTTCAACTATAAATGATAATTTTTACTATTTATAAACAGAAAGTAGGTCATGCCATGGATAGCTGTCAAGAGAATGCAATTCATCCTGAAGCGATTAAGAAAGCTCAAGAAGTGCCTCTCAATCCAGAACATTTTAAAATTCTAATCAAACTCTTTAAAGCATTAGCAGAACCCTCTCGAGCAAAAATTTTATGGTATTTGCTTAAGACAGAATTGTGTGTTTGCGATTTAGGCCATCTAATAGGCATGTCCAAATCTGCCACTTCTCATCAACTCGCTTATCTATTTAAATTAAATTTAGTTAAAAAGCGCAAAGAAGGACGTATTGTTTATTATTCAATTGCTGATGACCATGTGCGTATTTTATATCACAATGCATTGGAACATGCAGCAGAAGGAGGAAATGATAATAATGACTTATAAATTTAAAATGCAGGGTTTGTCTTGTGCTAACTGTGCTCAAAAAATTGAAACTCGCTTAAACAATTCGGATCAAGTTGAAGCGACCGTTAATTTCGCACAAGGACAATTAACAATCGACACGGACCAAGTGATGGAGTCTAATCTCATTCAAAGCTTGGAACAAAATGTACAAGAAGTCGAACAAGGGATAAAATTGGTTCCGCTCTTTGAGCTAGAAGAAAAATCAAATCTAAACCTTGATAAAAATAAAGACAGTCAAGGCTTACTTGATAGCGAAGGCTGGCGTATTTTAATTACCATTCCTTTATTTATCTTAGGATTCTTTTTAACAAATTATATTTCTTCTGAATGGCTTCTAGTGGGTTATTTTGGTCTGACCTATCTGTTCATAGGTCAGAATGTACTTAAAACTACTTGGAATAAAATTAAAAATAAGGACTGGTTAGAAGAAAATTTCTTAATGACGATTGCTACCTTAGGTGCCTTTGTGATTGGTGAGTACCCTGAAGCAGTTGCCGTTATGCTGTTCTATTCTATCGGAGAATGGTTTCAAGACCGTGCCGTTAACCAATCTCGCCAATCAATTCAATCCTTGATGGCAATTCGTCCTGACTTTGCCCGTATTCAACAAACTGATGGTACATTAACCAAAATTGACCCCCGCGAGTTAGTTGAAGGTCAAGAGTTTATCGTAGCTGTCGGAGACAAGGTCCCTCTAGATGGACAAATTATCCAAGGTCAATCTCAAGTAGACCACTCAGCTATTACTGGAGAATCTCTTCCTCAGAGTTTAAAAGAAGGCGACACCCTCTACTCAGGTTCGATCAACTTAAGTTCTCAGCTGAAAGTTAAAGTCACTAAGACCTTCCAAAATTCAACGGTCAGCCAAATTATCGACTTAGTTGAAAATGCTTCTTCCAAAAAGGCAGCTACTGAGAAATTTATTACTCGGTTCGCACGCGTTTATACACCGGTTGTAGTTGCCTTAGCAGTTCTTTTGGCTACTTTGCCTCCTATCTTTTTTAGTGACATTTCTTGGTCAACAAGCTTTTACCGTGCGTTACAATTTTTAGTTATCTCTTGTCCTTGTGCCTTAGTTGTCTCTGTTCCTATGAGTTTTTATGGTGGAATTGGTGCAGCAGCACGTGAAGGTATCATGGTTAAAGGCGGAAATTTCCTCGAAACCCTAACAAAGATTAAGACCTTAGTTTTAGATAAAACCGGAACAATCACTCAAGGTAACTTTGCGATTGACAAAGTAGAGGCCTTATATTTAAGCAAAAATGAGTTTTTAGAAGCACTGGCTCACTTGGAGAGCCAATCCCACCATCCTATTGCACTCTCCATTCAAGAAGCCTATAATCAGCCCTTAGATCCTCATCGTGTGCAAGAAGTAGAAACAATCACCGGTAAAGGTCTTAAAGGAATTGTGGACGGTAAAAGTTTACTTGCTGGAAACAAGGACTTGATGGATCAATTCAAGATCGAAGTGCCAGAATTAAAGACTGCTGCCACTGTCGTTTATCTCAGTATTAATCAAGCATATCAAGGCTATGTCCTCATTAAAGACCAGATCAAACCAGATTCTCAGTCCGCGCTGACAGAATTACATCAATTAGGTATTTCCTCTGCCATCTTACTTTCTGGTGACAATCAAGCAACCGTCGACGAAATCGCTCAACTTGTTGGGATTGATCAAGCAAAAGGTGACTTGCTTCCACAAGAAAAGATGATCGAACTGGAGAAAATTTTAGCTAACGTTAAGCAATCAACGTCTAATAAAAAATCCTCTAATGTAGCCTTTATCGGTGATGGCATCAATGATGCCCCGGCTCTTGCCCGTGCAGATATTGGAATTGCCATGGGAGGAATGGGATCTGACGCAGCTATTGAATCAGCAGACATTGTCATTATGAATGATTCTTTAGCCAAACTCCCTCAAGCTATTAAAATTGCTCAAAAAACTTTACGCATTGCTCAAGAAAATATAGCCTTTGCACTTGGAATTAAGGTGCTCTTCCTAAGCCTCGCCGCTTTAGGCTTCTCATCCATGTGGATGGCTATTGTCGCCGATGTTGGTGTGACCATCCTTGCAGTTCTTAATAGTTTGCGAACACTTGGGAAAGTTAAATAATAAAAAAACCAGCAAGCATAATAATGGTATGCTTGCTGGTTTTCTTCGTTTAACAAACTCATTTATCTTTAATGAATCCTTTTAGGCCCCTTCAATTTTAAATTCGTAAGTTGAAGGTAGATGGTAATAGGCTTTTAAGGCATTAAGAGCTCCTTGGGCTTTGACTAAAGTTTCTTGGTACTCTTCTTCTGGATCTGAAAGGGCAATAATTGCTCCCCCTAGACCGAGACTAGTCTTTTCTTCTTCAATAACCGCCGTGCGTATAACAATATTTAAATCCATACAACCATTATTAGCAATATAGCCAATAGCCCCTGAGTAGATACCTCGTGGACGTCCTTCTAATTGATCAATTAATTCGAGGGTACGATACTTCGGCGCTCCAGTCATTGAACCACCAGGGAAGCAAGCTTTAAACAGATCAATAGCTGAAACATTTTTTGCAAGAAAGCCTTGAACGGTAGTCACTAATTGATGAAGGGTTGAATAACTCTCAACAGCCATCAACTTGGGAACCGTTACTGTTCCAATCTGACAGACCTTACCTAAATCATTTCGCAATAGGTCTACGATCATCAAGTTTTCAGCCATGGTCTTTTCCTCGGTTGCTAAAGCATGAATAATCGCTTGATCTTCTGCTGAGTTTTGACCCCTTTTAGCCGTTCCTTTGATGGGCTTGGTTTGAACTCTACCATCACGATTCAAAGTTAAGAATTTTTCCATAGAAGAACACGCAACAGCAAAATGATCAAAAGTTAAAAAGGCTGCGTAAGGGGCTGGACTGGCTTGGCGTAAGGTTTGGTAATATATATAGGCATCTAGCTGGTCTTTGATATCCAAGCGGTTGGTCAAACATATTTCATAGGACTCTCCTTTTCGAATGTAGTCTTGACATTGGTGGATAGCTTTCAAATAGTCACTGCGAGCCATAGCCCAAGCAATAGTTGGTTGATCGAAGTCCTCCATGATAAGCTCTTCTTTTTCACCTACTGAAATATAAGCCTGTGAAAAATCTAAATCTTTGATCCAGTCTTTGTCATCTTTATAGGATAGTAAATAGAGTTGGTTTTCGTGATGATCGATAACAGCCGCTCGATCAATATAATCTAATATGACATCAGGATACGATGACTGATGCTGATTAGGCCCTTCCATTAAACTTTTGAGCTCATAACCAAAATAACCAATATAACCTAATTGGAAATCACATGGTAAATCTTGATGGATTGGCCATTGAGGTTGATGTTTTTCTAAATAAGTGAATATATCTTGATGAATTCTTTCTTCTCTTCCCTTTATATCTGTCTTGATAACCAAATTATCCGTAATATCATAGGTCAGACGATGGCCATGGCGAGGACCCGCTTGTCCAATTATAGAAAAACGAGACAAAGCTTTTGTCACTTGACTAGAGTCTAACCATTGCGTTTGTTTATTAATTTGATAAAGCTGATTAAACAACGCTTGTGCATTGCCTTGATAAGGAACTTTTGTAACACGCAAAGGATTTGTCTGTATTTGGAAGGTGTGGATCAAGTCTACAAAATTCTCAATTAGACGCTCACCTTCTTGTGAAGCAATTGACTCTGGATGAAACTGAACGGCGTATTGAGGTTTGCTACGATGAGAAATCCCCATAATTAAGCCATCGTGCGTTCTCGCATCCACTTGAATGTTCTCCAATTTCTCTTCTTTACAGACTAAAGAATGGTAACGGGTCACTTTAAAATCTTGCGGTAGTCCTTTAAAAAGTCCTTGATTATTATGTCTGATTTCACTCAGCCGCCCATGAACAGGCTGAGGAGCCAATATAATTTCTCCTCCATTCAGATAGTAAATTCCTTGCTGACCCAAACAGATGCCCAATATGGGACGTTCTTCTTTTTCGATTACTTCACGGCAAAGACCAAAATCTTCAGGATTTTCAGGACTTCCAGGACCTGGTGAAATAACCACCGCATCAAAATCTAACAATTTGAATTCTTCATATGACATTTGATCATTCTTAATAACCAACGGAACTTCTTGCGTCACTTTGGCTATTAATTGAAACAGATTATAAGTATAGGAATCATAATTATCAATGATAACAAACTTCATAATGGTTTCTCCTAACATTTTTTTCAACGATATCTATGCAACTGGTTATTGTCCTATTTTATCACAATTTGTAGTTAGTAAAAATACCTGAAAAGTAATTTAAAAAGAATAGCATTTAATCCTTGTCAATGATTGACAAGTGCTATCATTCACCTATAATGAAGGAGAACTTTGAACAGAGTATAAAAGGTGCGTAAAGTATTTACAGATGGGAAGTTGCTGTAAAACGAAATGAACAATCATGCGATGCCTTTTATCTTCCGCTGTTTTATTATCCATCTTTAGCGGAGCTCTGAATTTCTCAGAGCTCCTATTTTTGTTTAGGAGGGTACATTTTGGACATCCAATTGAATGTTTTTCCTTATCCAATCTATCTAGAACACCATCATTTTAGTCAATTAAAAAAACGCTTAAGCCAAATGAGCGGAAAAAAGTTTCTACTAACGGATCAAAATGTGGCGACCCTTTACCAAGAACAAATTGATCAACTTGGTCAGTTAGCATCCTTTTCTTACCATATTGTTCCTGCCGGTGAAGCGTCAAAGTCATTAGCTTGTTATCAAGAAGTGATGAATCGTATGGTAGAAGAAAAACTTACTCGGTCTGATTGCCTAATCGCCTTTGGTGGTGGCGTCATTGGTGACTTAGGGGGCTTTTTAGCCGCCACATATTTAAGAGGAATCAACTTTATACAAGTTCCGACGACTCTTTTAGCTATGGTTGACTCTGCCATTGGGGGTAAAAATGGCATTAATTTTGGTGCCTATAAAAATCAAGTGGGTACTTTCTATCATCCCGCTTGGGTTCATATCGATATTGCCTATTTAGACACCTTAGATATCAGACAAATTAACAATGGGTTAGCAGAAATTATAAAATATGCGATCCTTACTGACCCCGCTTTATTGGAGGACATCAGACGAGATAAAAGTCAACTCAACTACTTGAATCTAATTAAACGGTCTTTAGAAATAAAACACGCCTATGTTGCTAATGATTTTCACGATCAAGGTAAAAGACAATTCCTTAATTTAGGTCATACTTTCGCCCATGCCATTGAAAGTATTAGCAACCACCAAGTGAACCATGGTGAAGCAGTCGCAATCGGCCTATTATGGATGGCTCGTGCTAGTTTTAAATTGGGTTGGGCCCGCCAATCATTTGTTCCTCTTCTTGAAGATTTATACCAAAAACAAGGACTATTCCAGACTTATTACTGTGATAACCATGATTTACTGAACGCCATTAATCACGACAAGAAAAAACAAGACCAAACGATTCACTTAATTATTCCTGTTGAAATAGGAAATTGTGTCCGACAAGCCATTCCTATTCATGAATTAGGCCAATGGATTGAAGCAGGGAGTCGATTGTAGATGGATATTCAAATTATGCCTCACTCTTTAAAAGGCAGTATTTCTGCAATTCCTTCTAAATCAGACGCTCATCGAGCACTCTTTGCAGCCAGCTTAGCCAATGGTCCCTCTACCATCTATTTAGACCGTCTTTCAAAAGATTTAGAAGCAACATTGACTTGTATTGAAGGACTAGGTTGCCTGGTTCACCATGATTCAGATCAAAAAGCATACCATATCCTGCCAGATGCTCATTCTATGAAGCGCCACTTCAATGTGGGCGAGTCGGGAACAAGCTTACGCTTTCTAATTCCTATCTTAGCTAGTCGGTTAGAAAAGAACCAACAGGTCGAAATCCTTCGCCAAGGGAGTTTGATCAATCGAACCAACCAACCTTATTGGGACTTGTTTGACCAATTAGGTATTTATTGGCAAGAAGAAGGCCCTAGTATCTGGCTTTCAGGCAAGTTAGAAGCAGGAAATTACCAACTTCCAGGTAATGTTTCTTCTCAATTTATTTCAGGATTAGCTTTGGCTCTCGCTCATTTAAATAAAGCAAGTCAGATAAAATTAACTTCGCCTTTGGAATCCGCTGCCTATGTCGACATGACCTTAGCTAGCTTAAAAGAATTTAGTAAAAGGATTGATTTTTCTCATCAAACTCAAGCCTATCACTTACTCGATGGACCTATACAAGCAGCGCCCTACCAAGTAGAAGGCGATTGGTCCAACGCCCTTTTCTTCTTAGTAGCAGGCGTCCAGGTCTTAAATCTTACTTTTGACAGTCTCCAAGCAGACCGTCAGGCTTTGTCCTATTTGGATAAATTGGGCTATCCCATCCCCGAGCCGGCAAGACAATCCACTGACTATCATCCCAGTAAGACTTCAACTGCAAGTAATCAAATAGTGGAAATCGATGCCCGTCAATTGCCCGATGCCATTCCTATCCTTACCCTAGCAGCCGCTAGAAAAACTGGGATTACTCGCATCGTTAACGGCCAACGCCTCCGCTTAAAAGAAAGTGACCGAATAGAATCTACCGTAGCTCTTATGCAAGCTTTAGGTGTCTACATACAAGCTGAAGCTGATGGGTTCATCTTGCAAGGAGGGCAAGGCTTTCATGGCGGAATTGTGGATACTTTTCAAGACCACCGTATTGCAATGACAGCTGCCATTGCCGGTAGTTTTGCCCAAGAACCTATGATTATTAAAGGGGCGGACTGTGTTTCTAAATCTTATCCCCACTTCTTCGATGATTTTCAAAAATTAGGAGGTATCTATCATGTCCTTTAGTCTCGGTCAAAATTTTCGTCTCACTGTTTACGGACAATCCCATGCTAAAGCGATTGGGGTAGTCATTGATGGCCTTCCTGCCGGTTTAGATTTCCCTTATGCAGCCATTCAAACAGCTCTCGAACGTCGTCGTCCTGGTAAAAAGGTTTGGTCAACTAGCCGTAACGAGACTGATTTATTTGAAGTCAAAGCAGGTATTGTAGACGGTAAAACCTGTGGGGCGCCCCTTTGCTTAGAAATTAGGAATCAAGACATGCAGTCCAAGGATTATGCCCAACATCACTATCTCCCTCGCCCCTCACATGCTGATTATCCTGCTTTCATTAAATATGAGGGACACCATGACATTCGTGGGGGCGGACACTTTTCAGGGCGCATGACTGCTCCAATTGTAATGGCTGGTAGTATTGCCCGCTATTTATTAGAAACAAGCGACATCCAAATTTATAGCCACATTCATTCAATCGCTGGTATAAAAGACCGGTTAGTTGATTTTGCGCAACCTGATTTTAAAGCCTTAAGTGAATTAGTTAATAAAGAATTTGCCGTAATTGATGACCTGCAAGGCCAAGCCATGAAGGAAGCTATCCTAGCCGCTAAAGAAGATAAAGACTCTGTAGGAGGGCAAATCGAAGTAATCGTTGACGGCTTACCAGTTGGTATCGGTCAACCCCTCTATGATTCGTGTGAAGCTAAATTAGCCCATGCCATGTTTGGCATTCCCGCCACTCGCGGCGTAGAATTCGGAACGGGCTTTGCTGGAGCAAACTTACGCGGCAGCCAGCACAACGATCCTTATTATTTGGATAATAACCTGATGGTTAAAACGCTGACCAACCATCACGGCGGTATTATCGGTGGTTTGACCACTGGCATGCCCTTGATTATGCGAGTAGCAATTAAGCCTACTTCTTCTATCGGTCAACCCCAAGCAAGTGTCAACCTTGATAAACAAGTTAATCAAGAATTGACGATTGAGGGCCGGCATGATCCTTGTATCGTCCCTCGGGTTGTTCCCGTTATTGAAGCAATGACCGCTATTTGCCTTTTAGACCTAATGATGATGGACGGTCAATGGCCAACTATTTCAACAAAAAATTAATTGCCGCCTTTAGAAAGTAGGTTCTTATGTTACAGACATCTCAAAAAAATAAAAAACCCACTCTTTGTGGCTTAATCGGACGTAAATTAGGTCATAGTTATTCCCAATCTATTCACCAACGAATTGGGAACTATCCCTATCACTTAATTGAATTAGAACCCAATCAGTTGAAAGACTTTCTTTTAGAGAAAAACTACCTCGGACTCAATGTGACTATTCCTTATAAAGAAGCGGCCTTACCTTATTTAGACAACCTAGACCCCTTGGCTAAAGCCATCGGATCGGTCAATACAATTGTGAATGAAGAGGGAAAACTCAAAGGCTATAATACTGACTACGCTGGCTTAGACTTTTTATTAAAAAATAATCATCTGACCTTAACAGGCAAAAATGTGCTTATTCTTGGATCCGGTGGCTCTGCCAAAATGATCGCTGTTTATGCTAAAAACCATGACTGTCACCGAGTTAGCCATTTAAGCATTCGCCAAGCTTTCCCACCATTAAAGGCTGACAATCAGGCGGCTCAAGTTATTTTCAATGCGACACCGGTTGGTATGTACCCTAATAACCAGGATTTAAGATTAAACTTGACCGCATTCCCTCAACTAGAAGCGGTCGTTGATCTCATCTATAATCCCTTACGCTCTTCTTTAGTCCTCCAAGCCAAAAGCCAAGGCATTCAAGCTATAGGTGGACTCGACATGTTAATTGCTCAAGCTTTTTTTGCCAGTCAACTTTTTACCGGTAAGTCTTATCCGACAGACTTCATCCATCAAATTTGCCAATCCTATTGGCAGGGAATCGAAAACTTAGTTTTTATCGGAATGCCAGGTGTTGGCAAGACCACTCTCGGAAAAAAACTGGCTGATCAACTAGGCCGCCCCTTTTTAGACACCGATCAATTGATCGAAGCTGTCATCCATCAACCGATCTCTGAATATATTTCCAAGGTGGGCGAAAAACCTTTTCGCGACCTAGAAGAAAAAATCATTCATCAAGTGGCTAAGGAAAATGGGCAAGTAATTGCCACGGGCGGAGGTGCCATTTTAAGGGCAAGGAACCGACAAGCTCTAACTCAGAATGGTCGATTGATTCTATTGGAGCGCCCCTTAGAAGAACTGTCTCGAAAGGGCCGACCACTTTCAGCTTCACTAGACCAAGTTAAGCGTTTATGGAATGAACGAAAAACACTCTACCAAGAGAGTGCAGACCTCATTATTCCCGTCAAGTCTTCTATCCCAACTAGCTATCAAGAAATGCAAGAAAGGCTGATCAAACATGCGATTATTAGTCCTCAACGGACCCAACCTTAACTTATTAGGCATCCGTCAACCAGAAATATACGGTCAAACCTCATACTCTGACTTAACAAACTCTTTAAAAAAATGGGCAAATGAATATGCTGTAGACCTTGATATCTTTCAATCCAACCACGAAGGAGCCTTAGTCGATAAAATTCAAAATGCTTATCAAAAGGTGGATGGCATAGTAATAAACCCAGCTGCCTACACCCATACATCCATCGCTATTCGCGATGCTTTAGCAGCCGTTGCCATTCCTTTTGTAGAAGTCCATCTAAGTTCTATTAGTCAAAGAGAAAGTTACCGACAAGTCTCATATATCCAAGATTTAGCCTTAATAACAATTGAAGGACAAGGCCCTGCAGGCTACCTTCAAGCTCTGGATTTTATCAAAAATTACCTCTTTAATCCTAATAATCCATCACCTATCACATAGAAAGAGAAGATATAAATGACAATGAATTCTGTATCTGTAAAGCAAGTCACTTTTGGCAAACAACCAGCTATTGTTATCGCTGGACCCTGCTCTATTGAATCTGAAGAACATATTTTTAAAGAAGCTCAAGCCTTGAAGGCGGCGGGAGTCGACATGATTCGAGCGGGTGCTTATAAACCAAGAACCAGCCCTCATGCTTTTCAAGGTTTAGGCTTTGAAGGTGTAAAGTACTTAAGAGCCGCCGCTGATTCAGTTCACCTCCCGATGGTCACAGAAGTTTTAAGTGAATATGATGTCGAAAAGCTGATCGATCTTGTGGACATGTTTCAAGTAGGTTCTCGAAATATGTATAATTACCAACTGCTGAAGTTGTTAGGTCAAGCCGGTAAACCTGTCCTATTAAAAAGAGGCTTTTCAGCAACTCTTAAAGAATGGGAAATGGCCGGTCAGTATTTAATGAGCGAAGGAAAAGCTTCGGTTGTATACTGCGAACGCGGCATACGTAGCTTTCAAGATGAAACACGCAACACCCTTGATTTAGCAGGTGCTATTCTCCTCCAAGCCAAAACGAAACAACCTGTCGTTATTGATCCTAGCCATGCCAGTGGTAGACGCGACCTCATCCTCCCTTTAAGTAAAGCCGCTTTAGCCGCTGATATTTCGGGGATTATGGTCGAAGTCCATCACAATCCCGACCAGGCCTGGACCGATGCCGCTCAGACTATTGATTATTCTATGTTGGATCAACTAATGAAGGAGTGCCAACCATGGCTTACATCAAATTAGATGAAGGCTTTCTTTTTGGACAAGGTGTTTTTACCACCCTTAAAGTCATCAATGGACAAGCGCTCTTCTTAGACCAACATCTTAGCCGTTTGTGTCAATCAGCCAAAGCTTTAGGTTTCAAAAGTTCTATAACCAAAAACGTTATTGTCAACTCTATTAACGAGAAAGAAATGGTGGATGGGGCTTTAAAAATCATCCTCTCACCAGGTAATCTTGTTCTACAAGAACGATCGGATCCCTATGGTAAGAGATTCTTGCCTGCAAAGCCATTAAAATTAGCCAAGTGGCAGCGCCATTCCTCTAACACACTCTTGCAACATAAGTCCACTATGTACTTAGCGAACAAAATTAATTTAAAGCAGATAAGAGAAAAAGGGGCTTTTGAATGCATCTTTTTAAATGAAAAAGACCAGATCACTGAGGGAAGCTTTACGAATCTCTTTTTTGTTAAAGACCAAGAGCTTATCACTGCTCCAACAAGCGCAGGTCTTCTTCCAGGTATTATGCGTCAATGGGTGCTTGACCATTTCCCTGTGACTATTCGCCCCATAGACTGGCAAGAAAGACAATCTTTCCAAGCTGGTTTTATGACCAACTGTTTGATGGGGATTACTCCAATTAAAACACTTGAATCAACCCATTACCAAGATCATCATCCTCTAATTGATTACATCCAAGAGGAATATTCTATAAAAATATATAAGCAAAAAGCTAGCCAATGGTGATAACATTTGACTAGCTTTTTTATTCATTATATTCATCTTCCGATTCATAAATACTCACGCCTGCAAGCTGATTGATATCTTGAAAGAACTTTTCAGCATGAACTTCTTTAGGAATTACTAGACGGACTAAATAATCAAGTTGGTCACTATTATTCACTAAGGGTTTGATAAAAGTGACGGTAACTAATGACACTTCAATAAAATGAAGGACCTCATTAAAAGATTGAACATCATTTGCTTGCACAAAAACCGTTACCCAAGGTGTTTTCTTCCTTAATGAGCTTTCAAGTCTTTGTAAGAAGGTCAAAGTGATTAGGAGTATAAAGCCTACAACAATTGCTACTTCGTAGAAGCCGATCCCAATTGCTAAGCCAATACAAGCCGAAGACTACAAGCCCGCAGCCGTGGTTAACCCTTTAATTTTGTCACGATTAGTGACTAAAATCATACCGGCACCTAAAAAGCCAATCCCACTCACAACTTGCGACCCCATCCGTGTAGGATCAACCCCTTCAAAAAATTCGGCTGCAAACTGATTGGTCATCATTACCATGGCTGAAGTTACACAGACTAAAATATAAGTACGCATACCGGCTGGATGATTTTTCAATCCACGTCCAAAACCAATCATACCACTAATCAACATAGCTAAAAGGGGCCTTAAGAGTATGGTAAAGAAATTTACTTCTTCAAAATTAATCGTTGGTAACTTCATTGATGACTTCCTTTACTTAATCCTTGGTCTTATTATAACAGCTTACTATTTAATTTACCCAATAGCTTTTCATAGTAAAACTAGTTAAGCGGCTCTTCAGAAGAAAATTTGGGTAAAAGAGGAAGTATGATAGCAATGATTAAAATTATTAATAGGAAAGTCATCATTTTAGTTGCATAACTTTCACCAGTATTTGGTAACTGTGTTTGATTATTTCCTGACATAGAAGAATTTTCTTTTTGATTTAATGCTTTTTTATCCTGTTCACTGTTTAGTTTTGTTTTTTTGTTATTGTCTTTGTATACCACCGCATATTCACTAAAATGATCTGCAGTGAATTGGACCTTATTTTCCAAATAAAGTGATGGAACTTGAAATGCAACTTGACTGTTTACATCCAAATAGACGACCGAATGAAATACTCGGTTCTGATCCAGTGTGATTGTAACAGTAGCTGGGTGTTTGATTTGAATTTTTTTACCTTGAGAATCTATTGGATAAATATCATAAATATCAGCTGATCGATTATTCAATAGTTTCATATGTTCTTCAGTCATAGCTACCGGCGCTACAATGAAATCAAAAATATCTCTATCTAGCCAGTCCACCCCAATAGATACTCCAGTCACTTCATCATAATAATCATTTAATAAACTATCAACTATTTCTTCCTTATTAGGCAGTTCAAAAGTAAAATTAGGTTCTACTTGAGTGAACCCTTCGTTAGTCGAATAATTTTGGGAATCGGTTGTGGTTGTTTTTTCTCCGGTGAAATCAATACTCAATGAAGTAGTCGTATCTTCAGTGGTTAAAAGCTCCTCGGTTTGAGTTTGGTTGGCTTCTTCATCACTAGTTCCATTATCAATCATTCTTTCGCCTACATAGACGGTAATATTATAAGCTGGGCCCCCATAAGGCACTTCTGAAAATATAGGTGAATAAAACTTAGTTTTTACATCGGTAGATATATAATAGAACTTGTCTGAATCTAGCATAGAAAGTGCTTTTTTAATTAGTTGATCTATTGATTTATTTGAAATTTCCGAATTGTCTTCATATAGTAATTCATTTTTATTGACTACTTTAATCCTCTTCCAAAGAGGCCCGTCATCCCAAGAATCATCATAAATTATACCTTTTGGGATAAGCTCCTTTCTTCTATTTAAATTGCTCGCTTCATCAAGATTTTTAATATAAACAGTCACTATATCTTTTTGATATCTTGAAAAAAGAACCCCATTTGATTCGTCATCATATATAAGCGAGTCAGTCAATTGATTACTTAAGTGAATAAAATGAGTATGATAATTTTGATTATATTCATCTAGAAACTTTGAAATATCCTCATATTTATTATTAAGAGATGTCCTTGTAAAAACTAAATCATTCGAGTCATTATCAATAAAATAAAATTCTTTTTTTGTCACTCTACTTTCAAATTCTTCACTAGTCTCAGCAGTACTTTCCCAATCATTTGGAGCTATTACTTCAAAAGTTGGTATATCGAAATCATTCATTTCTTCTAAAGAAGTGTAATATTTGTAATGATAATAAGTATCTATTAGATAGGCAAACTTAAGTTCAAAGGGTGAGTCAGAATAATTTGGTGCCTTAAAATAAGATTTGAATTCATAAAGATTCTCTCCTATTTTCGAAACTTTATCTTTTTCTTCTATTATTTGTTGAAGCGATTCATTATTCTGATTATTAAATGAGACGACCATGTCTATTATCTCAGACTGATCACTAGCGACCACTCGCACTTCGATTACTTCTCCCGGATTATAGTAATTTTTATCTGTTTCAACACTAATCAATTTTGGAGGAGAAATATCTTCCTGTAGATCACTAATTACCTGTATTTCTGGAAATAAATTTTTTGTTTCTATAAAATCTAGTTTGTATTCTTTTATATTTTTAGAACTATCCATCACTGATACTTTTGAAACTCTATACTTTCTTGATGAAATCTCCGGAACTTTTGCGTACAGAATTCCTTCATAAGTGTTTTCTCTCACTTTATATATTTTATTTTCTATGTCTAAGAATGTTCCAAATCCTGTGCCAAAATCATCATGGAAACTTAGGAAAATAGATTCGATTGTTGATCGATCTTCTACCTTAACTTTCACTTCAATTTGTTCGCCTGGGCGGTAATCACTTTTATTCGTTATCACACTTAATAGTTTAGGCGCTTCTTTGTCATCTGCAAAACTGAGCGTAGTACGCCTATCTTCTGTTGTTTCATTGAAGTCATCTTCGCTAGTGGTATAATCATATTCACTGCTATCTTGTATGTTTTCAGTGGACACTAAACTGGTATTTTCATAATATATTTCTGAAGTTAAAATACTCGAATCTTCATAATTGTTTTCGGAACTTTTATAATTTGCATAATCATTATGACTATTCTCTAGCGCAAGTGCCATCGGATGAATTATCAGACAATTAATCATCATCATGACTGAGCAAAAAGTTCCAAATTTTGCAATCGTCTTCATAAGCAACCTCTTTCTCGAATGTATTTAAAATATATTTAATTTATTATAGCATTGTTAATTAGAGAAGTGAGGAAGATTTTGGTTTTTTGGGCAATCTTTTTTAAAAATCACCCTCCACAATCGGAGGGTGATTTACTATTAATATAATATTTTTTATAATTCAATCACTTGGCTCTTGTTTAATTCCATAGCTTTTTCATAAATCGCTTTTCCAACTATAATATCTAAAACAGCAGAGCCTATCGTCTTAAAGACAGTGAGTTCGTCTTCTGATTGACGCCCGGCTATTTTACCTGAATCTATTTGACCTAATTCACCTGTGATGGACTTTTTTGTATCATACCTTTTTTGAGCGGATTGATTAAATCGCCTGATTCATTTAAGACTCCATCTTTGGTATCTAAATAGATCTTACCTGCTTGAGCAAAAATTGCTTCAGGAAGTTCTTGCATGTCTGGCGTGTATGAGCCTACGCCATTAATATGGGCTCCTGGTTTAAGATTTTCACTATCAAAAACAGCTTTTGTAATGTGGTAACAATTGTGATAACGTCGTCCCCACCGATTGTTTCTTTTGGAGAAGCAACAGCTTTAATTTCAACGTCAAACTTTTTAGCGAATAAATCCATCATTTTTTTAAGCGAATGCGCTAGCACGCTCTTGGTCACTATCAAAGGCACACTCTTCTTTAATTGGTTGCGCTGATAACATCGCTTCTAATTGATGTTGAGCGTGTCCCCCTGTTTTAAACATGGATATTATTCGGATAGACAGAAACTATTTTAAACCCTGTCGCCGAGCCAGCTAAACTTGGCATGGATAAATTTTGACCTCCGAATTCTTCTAAATCAATGTTTGTTCTTAAGGGATTATCTGTTTTATCTTCAGAATATAATTTTAAAGCTTTTTTACCGCTTGAATAGTTCTTTCATGGTCATAACTTCCTTTATATCTGCTTCATTCAACACTCTTATTTCCACGGAAACACTCTCTTTAACTTTATCAAGTTTTATCCTCTTATTAAGAGTAACAAAAGAGAAGCCTTAGATTAAACAATAATTCTTAGCTTCTTGAGCCTATTTATTAATAGTTTTTGATATCATAAATTATTACATCAACATAGTGAAATGTTTTGCTGTTAATTATTGAAACAATATCTATATCAAACAATACTAACCTATTCTATCCTTATTTGTTCGATATATAATGGGCATCAAACCATTATTAAAAATAGAACTTATTCCTCCCTCCTCAAATCAATGAACCAATTGAAGGAATCAACCATAAGATTAAACTTCTCAACAGATATGCTGATGGCTATCAATACTACACACACTTCCGAGCAAGTGGTTTAGTCATTTCATAACGCTTTACGTCAGGAAAAAAAGATCAAGCAACAAAAACATGCTGCTTGATCTCTTGAAAAATATTATCAATCCGATTGAACAATGAGCCTTATTTCTCTACATACACTGCTTCTAAATCTTTAATTTGGTCAAAGGCATCTTGAGCTAATTGCATGGTTTGTTCAGTAATCCATTCTGCAGCTGCTTGGGGATCTTCCGCATACATCGTGATAAGTTCTTGACGTAATTCTTCGTATTTATCTTTACCAGCTTTTTCAATGGCTAAGATCTTTTCTCTCATTTCTGGTTTTAAGTTCTCTTCATCTTCTAACATAATGGTTAGTAGATTATCTACTGCCCAATAGAATGATTCTGGATCATATTCATTGGCTTCCACTTGGTAAGCAGATAGTGTGTCATTGATATTTCCAAAGTATGGTAAGTAAGGTGAAACGGTAGGTGATCCCATCGCTAACCACATCACACCTGGTACTTTTTCAGGCATATCTTCATAAATTTGGAAGATATGAGCTTCCATTGTATTTTTGTTACCAATGGGATATAAAGCATTCTCAGGCTTTTCTGGTTCTTGCTTTTCAGTCGTTTCAGTTTCTTCGCCCTCTGTTGTTTCAGCTTCTTCGCCTTCTGTTGCTTCAGCTTCTTCGCCCTCTGTTGCTTCAGCCTCTTCGCTTTCTTCTACTTCGGTTTCTTCGGTTTCTGTTGCTTCGGTTTCTTCGCTTTCTTCTACTTCGGTTTCTTCGGTTTCTGTTGCTTTGGTTTCTTCACCTTCTGTTGCCTCAGCCTCTTCGCTTTCTGTTGCTTTGGTTTCTTCACCCTCTGTTGCCTCAGCCTCTTCGCTTTCTGTTGCTTTGGTTTCTTCACCTTCTGTTGTTTCAGTTTCTTTAACAACTTGTCCACCGGTAGCAGATGCGATGTTATCCGCTGGAATATAATCTGTATCTTCTAAACGATTTCGTTGTAAGCTCATGACTTGATCTAATGTGATTGTTTTATCCGTAGAATGTAAGAATGGAAACTCTGTATCATCTAAAGAAACTTCTGCATCTGGATCTAAGGTTTTTACTCCAGACCAATACCTAGACACAGACCCGGGATCTATTTCAGCTGCATAAGAATCAGCAACCCGAATCATCCCCTCTTCCTCGACATAAGTACCCGCTTCTTCTGCAATGTTAATTAAATCGGCAGAGGCAATCACATTTTCAGTATCGTTCACATCGATTGTTTCTAAGAAGAACGAGTTGGGGAATACGGCAAACATATCATCTGGCAACTTCATCGCAGCATATTGATGACCGGATAAAATTTCCATATACCAAGTTTCATTTTTATCAGCAATAATCAATCCGTTGCCTTCGGAAGAGCCTTTCTCATCGATAATCGATGCTAACAACTCCACGCCCTCACGCGCTGTTTTAACGTGACCTAAAACGACGGTCGTCATGATTCCTTCTGAAAGACCATTTTCAACTAAAGGGTCAACCGCTAAAACTTCATCATTAGTATAAGTAGTAGTGGTCGCATCCATCGCTACACCATACTCATTATAACCTGCTTCATAATACAAGCCCCACTCAGGGGTGGTATCTGGCACAGCAAAATACTTATAAGATTGAGCTGGTAGTTCAAATTCGAACTTAGTATATTCATCCACTAACTTTGCGCCTTCTTCATTTTCCGTCGCTTCAATTACTACAAAAGTCTTATTATGGCTTTGTTCTAAGTCTTCTGTTCGGCCAAAAATAACTGACCCATCTTCTGTAAGGCCCTTACCAACATATACGCCTGTACAGGCAGCTACTGGTTGAGCCAGTAACATTCCTGCCGATAACATGGCAACAATGCTTGCGAAAAACTTCTTCATAAAATACCTCCTAAATTTTTGTGTAAACGCTTCATGATTTAATTATAACACTTGGTTATTACTTAATCAGTTTATATAGCATATTATTTTTATAAATAGATTATGGCTCATTAGTTATAATCTAAAATTGTAAAAAACTATTAAACAAAAGAAAAAATAATGCCCAACTAGACTTGAATTCTAGCTAGGCATTTATACTTATGATAATGAGGTTTGAATAATTACATCATTTCATCCAGTCGCACAAACTGATACCCATTGGCTTGGACGCTTTCAATGACTGCTCCTAATGAGTTAGCCGATTCTTGATAGATGTCGTGCATTAAAATTACTGGACTAGGTAATAGGGTTGCTACTACACGGTTGATAATGGCTTGTTCATTTCGACTCTTCCAATCTTCCGAATCAACGTTCCATAGAACAGGAGTCATTTCCGTTAAATTCATTTCACGTTTGCCACCTGCTCCATATGGCATTCGATAGTAGTTGACAGGGGCATTAGTCACCCTTTCAATAATTTCGTTAGTGTGATTCAGTTCATATAGAACATCAGTATCACTAATTATTGTATAATTTCGATGACTGTAGGAATGGTTGCCCACCAAGTGCCCTTCATCATGCATGCGTTGAATGATTTCGGGATACTTTTCTGCATTTTGACCCAATACAAAAAAGGTTGCTTTCACATCATGTGCTTTAAGAATATCTAGGATTTGTGGCGTAGTGACTGGGTTGGGCCCGTCATCAAACGTTAAGACTGCAAATTTAGCAGAGTGCATTTGAGTATTAGTATTTTCATCTGGCTGGGCTGATATGTTTATAAACTTCCCTAGGTCTGGGTCAGCATAGACTTTACGAGGGACTGGAATAGAATGTTCATAAATTGCCTTTCCCCAACTTTGATAACAGTGACTCAAGTCTTTGTATGTTCTTGTTAAGTTGTTTGCTTCTAATTTACGATCAATTTCTTTCACTTTAATTAAAAAACCTGGAGAATATTTGTTAGGATTTTCCATATTCTTTTTAAGATTACGAACCTCTTGATTTAATTCGACTAGCGGCCGATCTCTCTCGGCTAAAGAATGGATGGATTCTTTGAGTGGTTGATCAGTTATTTCAGCTAAAATGGTCTCTATTTTTGTATTATACTCATTGAGACTAATATCTCTTAATTCTCTTTCTTCAACCACACCCTCTCCGGTTAAGGGTTGCGTTTCATATAATTCCAATAGTTCTTTGCGATAAGCTTCAGGCGATTTGTTCTTTCGAGCACTCAATTCGATTTTTGAAAAGGTCGATTCATTCTGATTGTTAGCATTAAATGTCATATAAATGATTAACAGTAAAATTGAACACACTGCTAGGCTGGCTGCTATTTTCTTATACATTTGATCACCTTATTTTATTCACAATTTTTTTCCAGCTTTTTTACATCTTTTTAAGCATACTCCATCTAATAGATAAATTCTAGGGAAAAAGATAAAGAAATTAACTTTATTTACAATTGTTCCAATTAGAAATTTTAATTATCTTTAATTATTCTAAAACTATATTGTTATAAAAATTCAAAAAGTTTTTAAGTCCTTTTGGTTTTCTATTTATTATTCTCTAAGGCAATAAGCTATCTAATTGAATGCCTTCTCCTTCAATGTTATGGTTAATATATAGACAAGAAATAAAACTGTTAAAATCAAAAGGAGGAGTCATTGATGAAAAAAATATAGTGCTATTGGCAAGTATGATGATGTTGGGGGGAGTGACTGTCTCCGCTCAAGATGAAGAAAAGATTGAAGAATTGAAAATCGAAATTAAAGTTCTCAAAGTGGAGCTGAAAGACAAGAAAGCCAAGTTAAAAGAATTAACAGGTGGAGATGAAGAATATATTATTACGGATGACAAAGACTTCTTCATTAAATATGTCGAAGTAAATGAAAAAGATGATGAAGAATTAGGGTATTATTATGAGTTCGTCTTTGAAGTAGAAAATAAGACAGATAGAACCATGAATATCATGGCAGAAGATGTTACTATCGATGATGATTTAATCGATAAAAAATGGTTTTTCTTTCAGAAGAAATTGAAGCAAGCGCTAAAGGCGAAATCATCTTAAAAATTCAAAGCTTAGAAGAAGATGAAGAGGCACCTGAATTAGATGATGATTTAGAAATGACGCTAAAATTAGTGAACGAAGAAGATCCTGACTTAAATATTGAGTACCCTGTTTCGATTGATATAGATTAAAATGATTAAAACACCCAGTTTATTGATATTGTATGCCAGTAATGCAATGCCTAATTCAATTTTCACCTT